>NZ_CP040676.1:2080000-2290000 GCF_005960665.1 Exiguobacterium mexicanum | reverse complement strand
AGTACCGTGAGGGAAAGGTGAAAAGCACCCCGGAAGGGGAGTGAAACAGATCCTGAAACCGTATGCCTACAAGTAGTCAGAGCCCGTTAACGGGTGATGGCGTGCCTTTTGTAGAATGAACCGGCGAGTTACGATGGCGGGCGAGGTTAAGCCGATGAGGCGGAGCCGCAGCGAAAGCGAGTCTGAATAGGGCGCATCAGTCCGTCGTCGTAGACCCGAAACCAGGTGATCTACCCATGTCCAGGATGAAGGTCAGGTAACACTGACTGGAGGTCCGAACCCACGCACGTTGAAAAGTGCGGGGATGAGGTGTGGGTAGCGGTGAAATGCCAATCGAACCTGGAGATAGCTGGTTCTCCCCGAAATAGCTTTAGGGCTAGCCTCGAGGTGAAGAGTTCCGGAGGTAGAGCACTGATTGGACTAGGGGCCCCCACAGGGTTACCGAATTCAGTCAAACTCCGAATGCCGGCAACTTGTACTCGGGAGTCAGACTGCGAGTGATAAGATCCGTAGTCGAAAGGGAAACAGCCCAGACCATCAGCTAAGGTCCCCAAGTGTATGTTAAGTGGAAAAGGATGTGGCGTTGCACAGACAACTAGGATGTTGGCTTAGAAGCAGCCATCATTCAAAGAGTGCGTAATAGCTCACTAGTCGAGTGACGCCGCGCCGAAAATGTAACGGGGCTAAACATACCACCGAAGCTATGGATCCCGTAAGGGATGGTAGGGGAGCGTTCCAAGCAGCAGTGAAGCGGTATCGTGAGGAGCCGTGGAGCGCTTGGAAGTGAGAATGCCGGTGTGAGTAGCGAAAAGAGGGGTGAGAATCCCCTCCGTCGAAAGCCCAAGGTTTCCTGAGGAAGGCTCGTCCGCTCAGGGTTAGTCTGGACCTAAGCCGAGGCCGAAAGGCGTAGGCGATGGACAACAGGTTGATATTCCTGTACCGCCGTACCACCGTTTGAACGATGGGGGGACGCAGAAGGATAAGGTAACCGTGCGACTGGAAGTGCACGGACAAGCAGCGAGGCCGTCGGGTTGGCAAATCCGCCCGACACACAAGGCTGAGCTGTGACGTGGAGCCCGTAGGGCGAAGTACCGGATTTCACGCTGCCAAGAAAAGCCTCTAGTAAGGAGGTCGGCGCCAGTACCGTAAACCGACACAGGTAGGCGAGATGAGAATTCTAAGACGCGCGGGATAACTCTCGTTAAGGAACTCGGCAAAATGGTCCCGTAACTTCGGGAGAAGGGACGCTTATGGCAACATAAGCCGCAGTGAATAGGCCCAAACGACTGTTTAGCAAAAACACAGGTCTCTGCTAAATCGCAAGATGAAGTATAGGGGCTGACGCCTGCCCGGTGCTGGAAGGTTAAGGGGATGTGTCATCGCAAGAGAAGCACTGAACCGAAGCCCCAGTAAACGGCGGCCGTAACTATAACGGTCCTAAGGTAGCGAAATTCCTTGTCGGGTAAGTTCCGACCCGCACGAAAGGCGTAACGATTTGGGCACTGTCTCAACGAGAGACCCGGTGAAATCATAGTACCTGTGAAGATGCAGGTTACCCGCGACAGGACGGAAAGACCCCATGGAGCTTTACTACAGCCTGATATTGAGGCTTTGTACGCGATGTACAGGATAGGTGGGAGTTTGTGAAGCCGGAGCGCCAGCTTCGGTGGAGACACCCTTGGGATACCACCCTTTGCGTATAGAGTCTCTAACTCGCAGCCGTGATCCGGCTGGAGGACCGTGTCAGGTGGGTAGTTTGACTGGGGCGGTCGCCTCCTAAACAGTAACGGAGGCGCCCAAAGGTTCCCTCAGAATGGTTGGAAATCATTCGAAGAGTGCAAAGGCAGAAGGGAGCTTGACTGCGAGACCTACAAGTCGAGCAGGGACGAAAGTCGGGCTTAGTGATCCGGTGGTTCCGCATGGAAGGGCCATCGCTCAACGGATAAAAGCTACCCTGGGGATAACAGGCTGATCTCCCCCAAGAGTCCACATCGACGGGGAGGTTTGGCACCTCGATGTCGGCTCATCGCATCCTGGGGCTGGAGTAGGTCCCAAGGGTTGGGCTGTTCGCCCATTAAAGCGGTACGCGAGCTGGGTTCAGAACGTCGTGAGACAGTTCGGTCCCTATCCGTCGTGGGCGCAGGAAATTTGAGGAGAGCTGTCCTTAGTACGAGAGGACCGGGATGGACGCACCGCTGGTGTACCAGTTGTTCCGCCAGGAGCATCGCTGGGTAGCTACGTGCGGACGGGATAAGTGCTGAAAGCATCTAAGCATGAAGCCCCCTCCGAGATGAGATTTCCCTTTGAGCAATCAAGAAAGACCCCTCAGAGACGATGAGGTAGATAGGTCATGGGTGGAAGCACGGCGACGTGTGGAGCTGAATGATACTAATCGGTCGAGGCTTTGATCTAGTCTAAGGTTTGTATGAATTGATGAGTCTTCAGTTTTGAGAGAACGATCTCTCTTGTCTGGTGGCGATGGCGAAGTGGTCACACCCGTTCCCATGCCGAACACGGAAGTTAAGCGCTTCAGCGCCGAAAGTAGTTGGGGGTCTCCCCCTGTGAGGATAGGACGTCGCCAGGCAAACGGTGGTTCTGGAGCATTCGCTCAAGGGCCGCCGCTTTTTTTATTTATATCGCGATTCAAATGAAAGAGAGGAAGAACAGATGGCCAAAAAAATCAAAGTATACGTCGAGCCAAACGAGACAATCGATGAGTGTTTAAATCGAATTGATCAAATGGGGTATCGCCCGATACGTAGGATTGAGAAGCCTGTCTTTGAACAAACGGGAACCAAAGACGAACCTGTACATTCCCATCAGTCGATTTTATTTGAGTGCGTTGCTCTCAAACCATAATGCTAAACCGTCACGAATGAGTGGCGGTTTTTTTGTGTTTTAATGAACCTAAAGACGAACGATAAATATTCAGACAATTAAATTGTTCGCCGTTTGTTGACATGTTTTGAATGAACAAGGTACGATAGGCGTGTGAGTTAAGAACAAATTAAATAGTGCTCCATATAATCGCGAGGAAATGGCTCGCAAGTTTCTACCTGATCGCCGACTCTGATCAGACTATGGGGTATAGTCGACATTTTTTTGTCGTGGTCTATACCCTAAACTGGTTATTCGGTTTAGGGATTTCTTTTTTTAAGGGGGACATTTAAGTGAAGGCAACAGTAGGTGTGATCATGGGTAGTTCTTCCGATTGGGAAACAATGAGCCATGCTTGTGAGATCCTTGAAGAGTTGAGTATTCCATATGAAAAACAAGTTGTCTCGGCGCATCGGACGCCGGACTTAATGTTCGACTACGCTGAGGGAGCTCGGGCAAGGGGCATACAGGTCATTATCGCTGGAGCAGGAGGCGCAGCTCACTTACCAGGTATGGTCGCTGCAAAGACCACATTACCCGTCATCGGGGTACCAGTACAATCGAAGGCGTTAAACGGACTTGATTCATTGCTTTCGATTGTTCAAATGCCTGCAGGTGTACCGGTCGCAACCGTCGCCATCGGTCGAGCTGGGGCGACGAACGCAGGTCTTCTCGCGGCGCAAATCTTGAGCCTCCAATCTTCTGAATTGATTGACCGTCTCGAGGTTTACCGCCAAGTGAAACGAGATATGGCACTCAAAGCGACAGAGGAGCTGATTTGATGAGAATCGGAATTTTAGGCGGAGGCCAGCTAGGTCGGATGATGTCACTCAGCGCGAGTGCTATGGGATACGAAACGCTAAGTCTTGATCCAAACCCAAACGCACCGGCCGCTCAAGTCGCGCCAAGCATCGTGGCTACATTTGACGACGTAACAGCAGCTCGTGAACTCGCTCAGCGTTCAGACGTCATCACATATGAATTCGAAAATATCGACACAGCGATGATTGAAGCTATCGCCGACAAGTGTCCGCAAGGGATGGATGTCTTAAAGGCGACACAGCATCGGCTCTATGAGAAGCAAATGATTGAAGGTGCGGGCCTTCACGTCGCTCCATATGTTCCAGTTCGTTCCCTCCGAGACGTCACTCGAGCGAGAGACGTGTTAGGCCTCCCATTCGTCATCAAGACGTGCCGATTCGGATATGACGGAAAAGGCCAAACGGTCTTGCGGACGGAGCAAGATGTTCGCACATTTACGAATCAGTTCGAAGAGACGGAGTACGTGGCCGAAGCTTGGCTGCCTTTTAAAAAAGAAATTTCGGTCATCGTAACGAGAGGGGCTCACGCGACGACAACGTTCCCGATCAGCGAGAATATTCATCATCAAAATATTTTACACTTATCGATAGTGCCAGCACGAGTGGAACAAGACATTTTGGAAGAGGCTCGGCATTTGGCCCTTCAACTCGCTGACCACATCGGATTGATTGGAACGCTTGCGGTTGAACTGTTCATCATGGAGGATGGTTCCTTGTATGTGAATGAACTTGCTCCCCGTCCCCACAATTCAGGGCATTACACGATTGACGCCTGTGAGACGTCCCAGTTCGAGCAACATGTACGGGCAATCACTGGTATGAAGCTCGGTCGTACGACACTCCACACCCCGGTCGTGATGGTTAACCTGTTAGGCGAACATATGGATGAGCTGAATCCGCAAACGTTACCGTCGAATGTTAAACTACATTTGTATGGAAAAGAGGAAGCGAAGACTGGTCGGAAGATGGGGCACTTGAACGTGCTCGCCGATTCCGTCGAAGAAGCGCTTCAGACCATCGAACAATTGGCAATCTGGAAGGAGACCGTTTTATGATTTCACGTTATACCCGTCCCGAGATGGCGGCGATTTGGACAGACCAAAACAAATTTGAGGCATGGCTTCAAGTAGAACTTTACGCATGTGAGGCGTGGAGCGAGCTAGGCGTCATTCCAAAAGAAGATGTCGCGGTCCTGTGGGACAAAGCATCGTTTGATGTCGAACGCATCTTGGAGATCGAGCAAGAGACGCGCCATGACGTTATCGCCTTCACGCGTGCCGTCTCAGAGACGCTTGGAGAAGAGAAGAAGTGGGTGCATTACGGACTGACTTCGACAGACGTCGTCGATACGGCCTTATCGTACTTGATTAAGCAAGCAAACGATATTTTAGAAGCTGACATCGACCGCTTCATCGAGATCCTCGCTGAGAAAGCGAAAGCACATAAGTATGACATCATGATGGGCCGTACACACGGTGTTCACGCAGAACCGACGACGTTCGGATTGAAACTCGCCCTTTGGTACGAAGAAATGAAGCGCAACAAGAAGCGGTTCATGGCAGCCCGTGAGACGATTGAGTTCGGCAAGATGAGTGGTGCGGTCGGCACGTTCGCAAACATCGATCCGTTCATCGAGTCGTATGTATGTGACAAATTAGGGATTCAAGCGGCACCGATTTCGACACAGACGTTACAACGTGACCGTCACGCCGAATACATGTCGACACTCGCATTGATTGCCACATCAATCGAGAAGATGGCGACAGAGATTCGCGGCCTCCAAAAGACAGAGACACGTGAGGTCGAAGAATTCTTCGCCAAAGGACAAAAAGGGTCGTCAGCGATGCCGCATAAACGCAACCCAATCGGTTCAGAGAACATGACCGGCCTGGCCCGTGTCATTCGCGGTCATATGGTGACGGCGTATGAGAACGTCCCACTCTGGCATGAACGTGACATCTCACACTCTTCAGCCGAACGGATCATTCTTCCGGATGCGACGAGTCTCCTCAACTACATGTTGAACCGCTTTAGCAATATCGTGAAGAACTTGACGGTCTTCCCGGACAATATGCGTCGGAACATGGATCGGACGTTTGGCATCATCTTCTCCCAACGCATCTTGCTCGCCTTGATCGAAAAAGGATGGTCGCGCGAAGCGGCGTATGACGCCGTTCAACCGAAGGCGATGCAGGCGTGGGAAGAAGAGACGATGTTCCGCACTTTGATTGAACGAGACGCCGAGATGGGCGCGCTCTTTACGAGTGACGAGCTCGACGACCTATTCGACCCGAGCCATCACGTGCGCCGTGTCGATGTCATTTTTGAACGCTGTGGTTTGTGATCGTTGAGGGGCGTCATGCCCCTCTCACTTTTAAGGGGGACGATACAGATGGAAGCAATTTACGAAGGTAAAGCGAAAGCGTTATTTGAGACTGAAGAACAGGGTGTGCTCCGCGTTTATTATAAAGACGACGCGACAGCATTTAACGGGGAGAAGAAAGAATCAATCGCCGGCAAAGGCGTGTTAAACAATGCTATCACGACGCGCTTGTTCGAACTCATGCACGATAACAAGATTCCGACGCATTTCATTAAGCGACTATCGGATCGCGAGCAGCTCGTGCGCCGTGTCGACATCATTCCGCTTGAGGTCGTCGTGCGTAACATTGCCGCCGGAAGCCTTGCGAAACGACTCGGTTGGGAAGAAGGGACACCGCTCCTGTCACCAATCGTCGAGTTCTACTATAAAGATGACGCACTCGGAGATCCACTCTTAACAGAGGACCATATCCGTTTACTGCAAGTCGCTACACACAAAGAAGTCGAAACATTGCGACAACTCGGCCTATGGGTCAACGATGTATTGCTCGATTTCTTCAATGACCATGGCATTGATTTGATCGATTTCAAACTCGAGTTCGGTAAAGTCGACGGCACGATTATCCTTGCCGACGAGATTTCACCAGACACGTGCCGGCTTTGGGACAAAGAGACGAAACAAAAGCTCGATAAAGATGTTTTCCGCAGAGACCTCGGATCTCTGACAGACACGTATAGCCAGTTGTTAACACGCATAGGGGGAATGAACTGATGAAAAAAATAAACGTGTACGTGACATTACGTGAAAGTGTACTCGATCCACAAGGCGTCGCCGTCAAAGGCGGACTCGAACATCTCGGCTTTACAGGCGTTGAATCAGTACGCATCGGGAAAGTGATCGAGCTTCAAGTGGCAGAAGAGACGACCGAAGCGATGGTGCGTGACATGTGTGAGAAGTTGCTCGTCAACACGGTCATCGAGAACTATCGAATCGAGATGGGGGTACTCGCATGAAATTCGCTGTCATCGTCTTCCCGGGATCAAACTGTGACCTCGACATGTATCACGCTGTAAAAGATGTCCTCGGCGAAGAAGCGGACTATGTGTTCCATACGGAAACGTCGCTTGACGGTTACGACGGTGTGTTACTGCCAGGCGGATTCTCATATGGGGATTACTTGCGCTGTGGCGCCATCGCCCAGTTCTCACCAATTATGAGTGAAGTCAAACGGTTCGCAGAAGAAGGGCGTCCGGTACTCGGCGTCTGCAACGGTTTCCAAGTGCTCGTCGAAGCGGGACTCCTACCGGGCGTATTGATGCGTAACCGTGATTTGAAGTTCATGTGCAAGACGGTCGAATTGAAAGTCGAGACGAACGAGACGATGTTCACGAACGATTATGCACTCGGGGAAACGATCCAAGTCCCGATCGCGCACGGGGAAGGCAACTACTACTGTGACGAGGCGACGCTTGAGACGCTTCGTAGCAATGGGCAGATCGCCTTCACATATACCGACAACCCGAATGGATCGGTCGCGAATATTGCAGGGATCACGAACGCACAAGGCAACGTACTCGGAATGATGCCGCACCCGGAGCGAGCGGTCGAAGCATTGCTCGGCGGGGAAGACGGCAAACGATTATTCACTTCGATGGTGAAATGGGGGACTCGACATGCTACTTACAACTGAACCGACAGCAACACACATCCGTGAAGAGCGACTTTACGCCACGATGGGATTGACCGATGAGGAATACGCGCTCGTCGTCTCACTGCTCGGTCGTGAGCCGAACTACACCGAGATTGGGTTATTCTCGGTCATGTGGTCTGAACACTGTTCGTACAAAAACTCGAAGCCTGTCCTCCGGAAATTCCCGACCACTGGGAAACACGTCCTTCAAGGACCTGGGGAAGGTGCTGGCATCGTCGATATCGGCGATGGCCAGGCCGTCGCTTTCAAAATCGAGAGCCATAACCATCCGTCGGCGATTGAGCCGTACCAAGGTGCGGCGACAGGTGTCGGCGGGATTATCCGTGACATCTTCTCGATGGGCGCGCGACCGGTCGCACTCCTTAACTCGCTCCGCTTCGGAGATTTGAACGAATCACGTGTGAAACATCTCTTCGGTCATGTCGTCTCAGGCATCGCCGGATACGGCAACTGCGTCGGTATCCCGACGGTAGGTGGGGAAGTCGCGTTTGATCCGGCCTATGCGGGTAACCCGCTCGTCAACGCGATGTGTGTCGGGCTCATCCGCCATGAAGACATTCAAAAAGGGATTGCCGAAGGCGTCGGTAACTCAGTGATGTATGTCGGGGCGACGACAGGACGCGACGGCATTCACGGAGCGACGTTCGCCTCGGAAGAACTCGGTGAGGACGCGGACGAAAAACGCCCGGCCGTCCAAGTCGGTGACCCGTTCATGGAGAAACTGTTGATTGAGGCGTGTTTGGAAGTCATCAAGCACCCGGCCCTCGTCGGGATCCAAGACATGGGAGCGGCTGGTCTCACGTCGTCTTCGGCCGAAATGGCATCGAAGGCAGGCATGGGCATCGAGATGAATCTCGACCTCGTCCCACAACGCGAGGCTGACATGACGCCTTACGAGATGATGTTGTCGGAGTCACAAGAGCGGATGCTTCTCGTCGTCAAGGCAGGACATGAAGATGAGATCGAAGCGATCGTCACGAAGTGGGGACTTCATGCGATCAAAGTCGGTGAAGTCATCGAAGACAAAGTGCTCCGTCTGCTCCATCACGGGGAAGTCGCAGCCGAAGTACCAGTCGACGCGCTCGCAGAAGACGCACCGGTCTACCATAAGCCGTCAAAAGTACCGGCATACTATGAGACGTTCCAAGCGATGGCACCGGTCCAACCGGTCGTCACGGACGTACTCACGACATGGAAAGACGTACTCGCCATGCCGACGATTGCCTCGAAACGTTGGGTGTATGAGCAATACGACCATATGGTCCAAACGTCAACTGTCGTCGCGCCAGGAAGTGATGCGGCTGTCATCCGGATTCGCGATACAGACAAAGCACTCGCGATGACGACGGACTGCAACGCCAAGTACGTGTACCTCGACCCACGTGTCGGTGGTGCGATTGCGGTCGCAGAGGCAGCGCGCAACATCGTCGCCAGCGGCGCCACACCACTCGCTCTCACCGACTGCTTGAACTTCGGTAGCCCGGACAAACCAGAAGGCTTCTGGCAGCTCGACCAAGCTGTCGAAGGGATGGCCGAAGCGTGCCGTGCCCTCGATACACCGGTCATCGGTGGAAACGTCTCGCTTTACAATGAGTCGAACGGGACGGCGATTTATCCGACGCCGGTCGTCGGCATGGTCGGCTTGATTGACAAGCCGGAACATATCACGACGTCGTTCGCGAAAGCAGCAGGCGACATCATCTTCCTACTCGGGGAGACGAAACCAGAATTCGGCGGTAGTGCGCTCCAAATGCTGCAAGACGGTAAAGTGAGCGGACAGGCGCCGATGCTTGACCTCGAGACAGAGAGCCGTCAGCAACAAGTATTGCTTACGGCGATTCGGGAAGGTCTTGTCACAGCGGCCCACGACGTATCGGAAGGCGGACTCGCCGCGGCACTCCCTGAGCTCGTGTTCGGCACGGGCTTCGGCGCAGATGTCACAGTCGACGCAGATCTCGTGACGACACTTTTCAGCGAATCACAGTCACGGTTCCTCGTCACAGTCGCGCCACATCAGGCTGATGCGTTCGCGAAGTTGACGAAGGCGACACGCATCGGACAGGTGACGGACACGCCACAATTGACGGTCCGTGCGAGCGACCGCCTCATCGAAATGGATGTCACGGAACTTGAACGGGTATGGGAAGGAGCTATTCCATGTTATATGACATCCGAGGCATGAACGAGGAGTGCGGGGTATTCGGGGTTTTTAATCACCACGAAGCGTCACACCTCGCCTACTACGGCCTCCACAGCCTGCAACACCGGGGACAAGAAGGGACAGGCATCGTCACGGCTGACGGCGAGCGCTTGCACGCCAAACGCGGGCTTGGCCTCGTCGCTGAAGTGTTCGACGAACCGTCGCTCGACGCATTGACCGGGCATCACGCCATCGGTCATGTCCGTTATTCGACGGCAGGCGGCAACACGCTCGAGAACGTCCAACCGCTCCACTTCAAGTCGCTTACGGGCGACTTGGCGATGGCGCATAACGGTAACCTCGTCAACGCCAACGAGTTGAAACATATGCTCGAAGCGGAAGGTGCGATTTTTCAGACGACGTCCGATACGGAAGTCGTCGCCCACTTGATTAAACGAAGCCGCGGCAACTCGATGAAAGAGCGGATTGCAGATAGCTTGGCCCGTCTCGTCGGCGCATTCGCCTTCCTCTTCTTGACGGAAGACGCGCTCTACGTCGGCGTCGACGTTCACGGCTTGCGCCCGCTCTCGCTCGGCCAGACCGAGGACGGAGCCTACGTATTCGCCTCAGAGACATGTGCGTTTGACGTCGTGGGGGCGACGTACGTACGCGATGTCGAGCCAGGGGAACTCCTTATGATCACGCAAGACGGGATCGTGTCGGAGCGGTACAGCGAGGCCTCGGTCCGCGCGATGTGTTCAATGGAATACATCTACTTCTCGCGGCCGGACTCGATCATCGATGGCGTCAACGTGCATACGGCCCGTAAGGCGATGGGGAAGAAGATGTTCGACGAGGCACCGGTCGAAGCGGACGTCGTCACCGGCGTCCCGGACTCGAGCATTTCGGCGGCCATCGGTTACGCCGAGGCGAGCGGGATTCCGTACGAGATGGGACTCATTAAAAACCGCTATGTTGGCCGGACGTTCATTCAGCCGTCGCAAGAACTACGGGAGCGCGGTGTCAAGATGAAGCTGTCGGCGCTTCGAGGCGTCGTGAACGGAAAACGGGTCATCATGGTCGACGATTCGATCGTCCGCGGTACGACGAGCAGACGCATCGTCAAGTTGCTCCGTGAAGCCGGGGCGACCGAGGTGCATGTTCGCATCACGTCACCACCAATCAAGCATCCGTGCTATTACGGCATCGATACATCATCAAAGGAAGAGTTGATTGCGGCCACCAAATCCATCGAAGAGATTAAAGAAGAGATTGGGGCCGATTCACTGGCGTTCCTCACATTGGACGGAACGGTCGAAGCGATCGACCGACCGTTCGAAGGGAACTTGCGCGGGCAGTGTGCCGCTTGCTTCACCGGACTTTATCCAACTGAACTGGCGGAACTTGTAACAGAGACAAAAGCTTGAGGGGGACTGACGATGAGTTTAAGATATGAACAAGCGGGTGTGAATTTAGAAGCAGGCTATGAAGCAGTATCACGCATGAAGCGTCACGTTGCACGGACGATGCGTCCAGAAGTGATGACCGGGCTCGGCAGTTTTGGGGCGATGATCGACCTCGGCTCGATGCAGTTGAAACATCCGATTCTCGTCAGCGGAACGGATGGGGTCGGCACGAAACTCAAACTCGCGTTCGCGCTCGACCAACATGATACGATTGGAATTGACTGTGTGGCGATGTGTGTCAACGACTGTCTCGTCCACGGGGCCGAACCGCTTTATTTCTTAGACTATATCGCGACCGGCAAGGCAGAACCGGCCAAACTTGAGCGCATCGTCGCAGGGGTCGCCGAAGGTTGCGTCCAAGCGGGCTGTGCCCTCGTCGGAGGCGAGACGGCCGAGATGCCGGGTATGTATCCGGACGGCGAGTACGATATCGCTGGATTCGCCGTCGGTGTCGTCGAGAAGGAAGCACTGATCGATGGACGGACAATCGAAGCGGGGGACATCGTCCTAGGTTTAGCATCATCAGGTGTCCATTCGAACGGATTCTCGCTCGTCCGCCATATCGTCGAGTCGCAAGGGCTCGCCTACACTGATGAGATCGCCATGCTCGATACGACGCTCGGGAACGCCCTTTTGTTGCCGACACGCATCTATTCCGAGGCTGCGAAAGCGGCCATCGCGACGGGGCGTGTCCAAGGCATGGCCCACATCACGGGCGGCGGTTTTTACGAGAACGTGCCACGCATGCTGCCGGAAGGCCTCGGTGTCACATTCGATGCCTCGAATTGGCCGAGCCTGCCCGTGTTCGACTGGCTCGAGCAAGTCGGGCACGTCTCGAAACAAGAGATGTTCAACGTATTCAATATGGGCATCGGCTTCATGATCACGGTCCGGCCTGAAGATGTCGAAGTCGTCGAAGCCGCACTCGAACGCGCCGGAGAGACGTCGCACCGTATCGGGAAAGTTGATGCCAAACCGGGCGTCCGCATCATGGGGGTCGACCAGTGAAAAAGTTTGCCATCTTCGCCTCCGGGTCCGGTAGCAACGCCGAAGCGATTTGGCAAGCCATCGACCGAGGCGACTTGTCAGGGGAATGTGTCCTGCTCGTCACGGACAAACCAGAAGCGAAAGTACTCGAGCGGGCGGATCGGTTCAACATCGCGAGCTTCTCGTTCGAACCGAAGGCATATGCGTCAAAAGCGGAATTCGAACAAGAGATTCTCGTCTTGTTACAGACGTTCGGCGCCGACTATATCGTCTTGGCCGGGTATATGCGGTTGATTGGGGACGTATTGCTGTCAGCATATCCGAACCGTATTATCAACATCCATCCATCGCTCTTACCGGCGTTCCCTGGAAAAGACGCCATCGGTCAGGCGCTCGCGGCGAACGTGCCGACGAGCGGTGTCACCGTTCATTACGTCGATGCCGGGATGGATACGGGACCAATCATCGCCCAACAAGACGTCGCCATCGCAGGCTGTGATGCGGCCGAAGCGGCAAGACGCATCCAAGCGGTCGAGCATCAGCTCTATCCGCACGTACTACAACAAGTGTTTATCCAACAGGAGGTTTTCAAGTGAGAGCATTACTGAGTGTGTCAGATAAAACAGGAATCGTCGAGCTCGCGCAGGCGTTGCATGAAGCGGGCATCGAACTCATTTCGACAGGCGGGACGGAAGCGGCGCTCATCGCGGCCGGTCTTCCCGTAAAAAATATCTCGGAAGTGACATCGTTCCCAGAGATGCTCGACGGTCGCGTGAAGACGCTCCATCCGCTCGTACATGGCGGACTTCTCGGACGCCGCGATTTAGATTCGCACGTCGAACAGATGAAAGACCACGACATCGAGCCAATCGACTATGTCGTCGTCAACTTGTATCCGTTCAAAGAAACGATTGCGAAAGAGAACGCGACGTATGATGAAGCGATTGAGAATATCGATATCGGCGGACCGAGCATGCTCCGTTCGGCCGCGAAAAACCATGCCAGCGTGACGGTCGTCGTTGACCCGGCCGACTACGGTCATGTGGCCGAAGCGGTTCGTGCCGGCGGGACGACGTTCGAAACACGTCAACGTCTTGCCACAAAAGCGTTCCGTCACACGGCGGCGTATGACGCCTTGATTGCCGACTATTTAGGGCGGCAGATCGGCGAGACGTTCCCGGAACAGCTCACGGTCACGTATGAAAAAGTACAAGACCTCCGTTACGGGGAAAACCCGCACCAGCAGGCAGCGTTTTATAAGACGCCGCTCTATCACGGGATGACGCTCGCGAACGCGAAGCAGCTCCATGGCAAAGAACTCTCATATAACAATATCCAAGATACGAACGCGGCGCTCGAGGCGCTCAGCGAATTGACGGAGCCGGCAGCGGTCGTCGTCAAACATATGAACCCATGTGGTGTCGCTGTCGGACAGACAATCAGCCAAGCGTTCTCAAGAGCCCATGCGGCCGATCCGGTCTCGATTTTTGGGGGCATCGTCGCCTTGAACCGTGAAGTCGATGTGGAAACGGCAGAGGCCCTCCGTAACATCTTCCTAGAAATCATTATCGCGCCATCCTTTAGCGAGGCAGCACTTGACCGATTGAAAGAGAAAAAGAATCTTCGGTTATTGACGCTCGATATGGGCCAGATGACAGGGATGCGCTTGACAGCTGTCGCGGGCGGTCTACTCGTACAAGATGGGGACGACGTCACACTCGATGATGCGTCATGCCAAATCGTGACGGACCGTCGTCCGACGGCGTCTGAATGGGAAGACTTGAAACTTGCGTGGCGTGTCGTTAAACACGTGAAATCAAACGCCATCGTCGTCGCCAAAGACGAGACGACGATCGGCATCGGTGCGGGACAGATGAACCGCGTCGGCGCGGCGAAAATCGCATTCGAACAAGCAGGGGAACGTGCTCAAGGGGCCGCTCTCGGTAGCGATGCGTTCTTCCCGATGGGGGACACGGTCGAGGCTGCGGCCGCAGCCGGGATTACGGCCATCATTCAACCAGGCGGATCAATTCGTGACGAGGAGTCGATTGAAGCGGCGAACCGTCACGGCATCACGATGGTGTTCACGTCAGTTCGACACTTCAAACATTGAGAGGAGCGATAAGATGAACGTACTCGTCATTGGACGCGGCGGGCGTGAGCACGCGCTCGCTTGGAAGTTGAGACAAGACGGACATGAGGTGTTCGTCGCTCCAGGTAATCTTAATATGGGCGACGTGACGTGTGTACCAATCGAAGAGACAGATGTCTCTGGCCTCGTCGAGTTTGCGAAGCGCGAGGCGGTTGACTGGACGATTGTTGGTCCAGAGTCGGCCCTCATGGCCGGTGTCGTCGATGTGTTTCAAGCTCATGGACAAAAAATCTTCGGACCGACGAAGGCGGCGGCGTTGCTTGAAGGCAGTAAAGCGTTTGCGAAAGAAGTGATGCGCGAAGCCAATATCCCGACCGCAGGGTACGACACGTTCACCGACGCCGAGTCAGCGCTTCGACAGATCGATCAACTCGAAGCACCGCTCGTCGTCAAAGCGGACGGACTCGCCGCCGGTAAAGGGGTGACCGTCGCGTTCACACTTGAAGAGGCGAGAGCAGCCATCCATGACATTTTCGATACCGATAAATTCGGTGACCAATCACGTGTCGTCATCGAAGAGTTTTTGGATGGAGAAGAGTTTTCGCTCATGGCGTTCGTCTCTGGGGAGCACGTTATCCCAATGATCACGTCACAAGATCATAAGCGTGCCTATGACGGAGACGCAGGACCGAACACGGGCGGTATGGGCGCCTACAGTCCGATGCCTCACTTGGATGATGCTGTGTATCAAGAGGCGGTCGAACGTGTGCTCTTCCCGCTGGCGCGGACGATGGTCGAGCGGGGCACCCCGTTTGAAGGGTTCTTGTATGCGGGCCTCATCTTGACGGCGGATGGCCCGAAAGTGATCGAGTTCAACGCTCGATTTGGCGATCCCGAGACCGAGGTCATTCTCCCGAACTTGGCATCTCCTCTCCTCGGCGTCATCGAGGCGGTCGTGGACCAAAAACTGTATCCGATTGAATGGGTAGAAGGCTATACGATTGGAGTCGTCGTCGCGGCAGAAGGCTATCCTGATCGAGCGACGACCGGGCAGATACTGTCAGGCTTCGGTGACTTACGAGATGATGTGCTCGTGTTCCATGCGGGGACGACCCGGGACGGGACCCACATCATCGGTAACGGGGGGCGATTGTTCGTCCTCACGTCGACGAAACCGACGTTGCTTGAAGCGAAGACGGCCGTCTATACGGCACTCGAACAACTTGATTTGCCACAGACGTTTTACCGGCGTGATATCGGAGGGCGGGCGTTGGCTCAGATTTTTTAAAGGATGGGTCAACCCGTCCTTTTTTTCATGCGAAAAGAAGGGAATCCGTACTTCCTGCTCTACAATAATGGAGTAGATTGAAGGAAGAAGGTGGTCGACGTGCGCATTCGGACGAAGCTCATGATTGCGGTGGCCGTGAATATAATTGTGTTTGTCGGTGTCATCTTTTTTGGGGTACGACCATATTTCATCGAGAAAAGCATGGAGCAAGATCGTCAAACGGTCGAGAGTCAAATCGCGAGCGTATCTGAGACGCTCGCCAATCGGAAGAGCACACTCGAACGCACACTCATCGACTGGGCTGTCTGGAATGATACGTACACGTTCGTGCAGCGACGAAATGCCGCTTATATCCAAAGTAACATCAGTGAACAGTCGCTCGAGAACTTGAGCGTCAACGCTATCGTCTATTTGGACAGCGAGGGGGAAGCTTTCTACTCGGCGTTTCGTTCGACAGACATGTCTTTGTCGAAAGCCGACCAACAAGCGATCATCCGGGCGGTTACCTCTCGCTTGACCAATCGGAGCGATGCACAGAACGGCATATACGCGAGTGATTTTGGCCCGATGTTATATGTCAGCCATCCGATTCTACGAAGTGACAGTAGTGGACCACGACAAGGAACGCTCATCATGCTCGAATTCGTCGATTCGACGGTCATGGCAGATATAAGTGCCCAGACGAAGATACCATTGACAATTCAGCCGGCTCGTCTAGAAGAGACAATCATCAAGAGCGGGACGGACGGGACCGATGTGGTGATCCCACTCGACACGGTGTTTCAGCAAGCGGATTATGAAGTTGGTTTCACCGTCGCGCAAACGCACTACGAAAATACGGTCACGATGTTGCGGCTCGGCATGTTCGCGCTCGTCATCCTCGGGTTCGGTCTGTTCTTCTCTTTGTTATGGACGATTCACCGGGTCGTGATTCGGCGGCTGATGGAGATCGTGAGTGAGTTGAAGATCATCACACTTGAGCGGGACAGCCGACTCCGCCTCAGTCGGGACGCGCACAGCCACGACGAAATCGAACAGATGGCGACGAGTATGAACGAGGTGCTCGCGGCACTCGAAGATACGCGCGCCGAAGTGATCGACCGGGCGTTCCGAGACGCATTGACGCTTCTTCCGAACCGGCTCGCGCTAGAAGATTATTTCTCGACCGTGCGTGGAAAGCAGGAACGGATCGGAGTGCTCGGATTGGATTTGGATGACTTCCGCCGGATCAACGACCAATACGGACATCGGACGGGTGATTCTGTTCTCATCTATCTCGCCTCACGGCTCAACTTCTATAAAGAAGACGGGTTCGTCGCTCGCATCGGTGCCGATGAGTTCATGCTCGTCCATCCGGGCTGGACACTTGACCAGCTCCAACCGGTCGCCCGGCACTTGACGAAAGACTTGAAGGACTGGGCCCATGTCAACGGTGTGAAAGGGATGGCGGCGACAATCGGCATCGATGTGTTCACCTATGCCGAGCCGCAACACACGTATGAGGTCATGATGGGGCGGCTCGACGTGGTCATTCACGAAGCGAAACTGTCAGGGAAGAACCGTGTCTTGACGTTCCAAGAAATCGAGGACGGGAGCCATTATTTGCAGACGCTCGAGATGGAACGCGATTTGCGCCATGCCCTCGAACATGATGAGTTTGAACTGTATTATCAGCCGATCGTATCGCCACGGCCGTTTGCAGTACGGGGAGTCGAGGCGCTCATTCGCTGGAATCATCCGGGCAAAGGTCAGATTTCCCCTGGCCTGTTCATCCCAGTGGCCGAGCAGCTCGGCCTTATCTCGGACTTGGGACGCTGGGTGCTCGTACAGGCGGTCACGGAGATGAAGGATCATGTGGAACGACATCACTTGTTCCTCTCGATCAACGTATCGAAACGCCAAATCGCCGACGGGTCGTTTTTAGCTTCATTGGAACACGTGCTGACCGAAACGGGATTTGACCCTCATCTCCTTCATGTCGAAATCACCGAGAGTGAGGTCGGCGGGAATCTGTATGAGCTTCAGCAGTTCATTCACGCGCTCAAAGCGATCGGCGTCAAAATCTCGCTCGATGACTTTGGTGTCGGGACATCGTCGCTCTCGTTCTTGCAGTCGCTTCAACTCGATATTATTAAAATCGATCAAAACTTTGTCAAAGGGATTCCCGAGAACACGTTCGACCGGGCCTTGCTTGAAGGGTTATATCAAACGTTCCATACACTCGGTCTCGATATCGTCACGGAAGGTGTGGAGCGTCCGGAGCAGCTCGCGTTCGTGCTCGAACATAGCAGTTCGCTCATCCAAGGTTACCATTACAGCAAACCGGTTCCGCTGGCACAACTTGAGCATTACTTGAAGAAAACGGTCACGATGTATGACTGGTGAAGACACTTCCTGCGGGAGGTGTCTTTATTTGTGTGAATTTCATGTGAATTCCGTTACAATTAGCAACATAACTTGCGACCCTTTCATAGAAAATGTAAACTTGAAACAGATGAAAGAAAACGCTTACAAAATTATTGTCTGATAATAATGGCGAGGCGATTAAGGGAGGATTGGGTTCGATGCCAACAAAACGATCGGCGCGGGCACCGTGGTCTAAAGCGATGATTCGGTCACAACTAGAAGTCGTGAGCCAAGTCAGGCCACCTTCGCTCGTATTGACGAATGCCACGTACTTGAACATGTACGTGAAGCAGTGGAAACAAGCAAATATTTGGATCGAGCATGACCGGATCGTCTATGTCGGGCCAGATGTACCGAAAGCGGCCGTCGAGACGGTGGACGTATCCGGAAAATATATCGTGCCTGGCTATATCGAGCCACATGCGCATCCATTCCAACTTTATAATCCGGCGACGCTGTCGAAGTATGCAGGCGAGCGGGGGACGACGACGCTCGTGAATGACAACATGCTTCTTTTTTTACAAAATAAGGAGCAAGCGTTTGCGCAACTCGATGCGATCCAACAGCTTCCGACGAGCACATATTGGTGGGCGCGTCTCGATACACAGACCGAGCTCGACCGGGACAGTGTCCTTGTCGATTCCGAGCGGATTCACGACTGGTTC
This sequence comes from Exiguobacterium mexicanum, assembly GCF_005960665.1. Classification (GTDB taxonomy): domain Bacteria; phylum Bacillota; class Bacilli; order Exiguobacteriales; family Exiguobacteriaceae; genus Exiguobacterium; species Exiguobacterium mexicanum_A. Next base: position 2,271,224 of record NZ_CP040676.1, on the reverse strand, counting down.
AATCATCCGGACGTCATCATGGCCGGTGAATTGACGGCATGGCCGCGCACGTTAAAAGGCGATGACGAGATGTTGCAGTGGATGCTCGACGCGGAGACGTGCGGGCTCCCGGTCGAAGGACATTTCCCGGGTGCCTCGGCGAAGACGTTGACGAAGATGGCGCTGATGGGTGTTCACAGCGACCATGAAGCGATGGCGGCCGAAGAAGCGCTCTGCCGGCTCGAACACGGCTATACGACGACACTCCGTCATTCTTCGATTCGTCCTGACCTTCCGGGACTCATCCGTGGTCTGCTCGACGCCGGACTCGAGGCGTTCGATCATGTGATGGTCACGACAGACGGGTCGACGCCAGGATTTTATCAAGACGGGCTGCAAGACGCGCTTATCAAGATCATGATTGAGGCCGGATTGCCGCCGATTGAGGCGTACCGCATCGTGTCATTGAACGTGGCGCGACACTTTGGGCTCGATCACATCCTCGGTTCGATTGCGCCGGGACGCATCGCCCATCTCAATATTCTTGATGCGATCGACGAGCCGCGCCCGTCCGCCGTCATCGCCAAAGGGCAATGGATTTACCGGGACGGGGCATCGTTGTTCCCGAACGAGCTCGTCGATGCGGCGCTCGCGCTCATGCCGTCGACGGACGTCGACATCGAACTGACGCCGAACGATCTGTCGTTCAGCATGCCTGTCGGGCTCGATATGGTCAACTCGGTCATCATGAAACTGTTCAAAATCTCGCACGACACCGGTCAAGACGAATTGCCACGTGACGGGGACGAGTCGTTCCTCATGCTGCTCGATAAAGAAGGAAAATGGCGACTCAATACGGTACTGAAAGGATTCGCCCACGACTTTGGCGGGCTCGTCAGCTCGTATTCGATTAGTGGCGACTACTTAATCTTAGGGAAATGTAAACAAGACATGCTGACGGCGTTCGAACGGATGAAACAGCTCGGCGGCGGTATCGTCCTCGTCGACCGTGGTGAGATTATCGCGGAAATTCCGCTCCCGCTCTGTGGCATGACGTCGAAGGAGCCGATTGAACAGTTGATTGTCCAGGAAGAAGGGTTGCGGTCCGAGCTGCTCACGCGTGGTTACAAGTTTGAAGACCCAATCTATACGCTCTTGTTCTTGGCGTCGACGCACTTGCCATATGTGCGGGCCACACCGCTCGGAATTTACGAAGTGATGAAGAAACAAATACTATTTCCGGCAATTTTGCGATGAACAGTTGAGTCCGAGCCGGTCGTGCTTTAGAATGATAAAGAAGTACGATGAGAGAGGATGCTTGCGGATGCAACTCGATAAATTACGAGGACGAGAGCTCGATCAGCTGTTTGAGGCGATTTTGAAGCTCGATACACTCGAAGATTGTTATCAACTATTTGAAGATTTAGCGACCGTGAACGAAGTGCAGGCGCTCGCCCAACGGCTAGAAGTGGCCCGCCAAATTCGTGAAGGTAGCACGTACCATAAAATTGAAGAAGCGACAGGAGCTTCGACGGCCACGATTTCCCGCGTCAAGCGTTGCTTGAACTACGGGTCAGGCGGCTATGATCTTGCCCTTGAACGTCTACAACAATCAGAAGGTGACTCGTAAGAGTCATCTTGTTTTTGATGGGAGAGGAGGGGCGAGATGCAAGACAATTTTATGAAGCGAAATTTACAGCTGTTCTTTCGGAAGTTGACACCGGTCCAGACACTCGTGTTGATTTATAGCGCGGCGGTCGTGTTGGCCGTCATTTTGCTCGCTTTACCGATTGCGCGACAACCGGGCGTCACCATCACGTTCACCGATCTCGTCTTTTTCGCGGTCAGCTGTGTCAGTGTCACCGGCTTGACGCCAATCGTCGTGACGGATACGTTTTCGACGTTCGGGCTGTTCATCATCCTGTTCATCGTTCAAGTGAGCGGGGTCGGTCTGATCAGTTTGCACGTCATCATGTGGATCTTGCTCGGGAAGCGGATTGGCTTTCGCGAGCGGCAGCTGATTTTACGGGACCAGAACCAGACGTCGATGGCAGGGATTATCAAATATATCACTGAGATTGTCATCACCGTTATCACGATTGAAGCGATCGGTGCGGTGTTGCTTGGGGTCCATTACTTAAATTACTTTGATACGGCCAACGAAGCGTTCCTGCAAGGCCTGTTCGGCTCAATCAGTGCGACGACGAACGCCGGGTTCGATATCACCGGCAGTTCGCTCGCACCGTTCCGGGAAGACCCGTTCGTCATCTTTACGCAAATCGCGCTCATGACCGGTGGTGCCATCGGTTTCCCGGTCCTCGTCGAGATTCGCACATATTTGACGAACCGCATTATGCGAAAACGCGAGAATTTCCCGCGCCGCTTCTCGTTGTTTACGAAATTGACGGTATCGACGTTTTTCATCTTGATTGCGGTCGGGACCGTCGGCTTGTTTCTATTTGAATACAATAACGCCTTCAAAGAATTACCGCTCTGGCTCGCGCTCTCGGATTCCTTGTTCCAGTCCGTGACGACGCGAAACGGCGGCTTGTCGACGGTCGACGTCAACTTGTTCTCAGAAGGCAGTATGTTGCTCTTGTCGATTCTGATGTTCATCGGGGCGTCCCCGTCCTCGGTCGGTGGAGGGATTCGGACGACGACGTTCGCCGTCGCCGTGCTCGGGGTCATCGCATTCATTCGCGGGGACTCGTCCATCAAAATCTTCGGACGCGAGATCGTGCTCGAGGATATTTGGAAAGCGTTCGTCATCATCACGGTATCACTCGCCGTCCTGCTCACCGGGGTCATGGTGCTCACTTTCTTTGAACACGCATCGCTCACCCGCATCTTGTTCGAGGCGTGCTCGGCGTTCGGGACGACCGGTTTGTCGGTCGGTCTGTCGGCAGAGTTCAGTAACGTTGGAAAATGGGTACTCACGATTTTAATGTTCATCGGTCGAATCGGTGTCATCGCCTTCATCTTGATTTTGCAGCGGAGACAGCCGAAACGGATGTACAACTATCCGAAAGAATCAATCATCTTAGGCTAAGGAGCTCAGATCATGAAGGCTTTTTGGATCAATTTTGGTTACGTGTTCGCCGTCCCGGTCTTGCCGTTCATCGCGGTCGTGAACGGAACGGCGCTCTGTTCGCCCGATTCACCGTTACTTGAGATTCCAGTGCTCGGCTTCTTTTTGGCCAACCCGCTCTGGTTCATCCCGGTGTACGGATTGTTCGCACTCGTCGTCGCCAAATGGATGACGGGACGCGAACAAAAGACGCACGCGAGACGTGCTTGAGACTTGCCTCGGCAAGTCTTTTTTTGTTCAACAGATGCAAGCGACGGGAAAAATCGCTACACTAGAGAAGGTATCGAAGGGGAGGGAAGCCGAATGGATTTTCAATCGTGGCGCCACGTGTTTAAACTAGATCCGAATAAACCGCTCGATGATTCGGCGCTCGTGGCGCTCATCCGTTCGGGCACGGACGCTTTCCTCATCGGAGGGACGGACGGGGTCGATGCGGAGAACACGTTCGCGCTCTACACTCGTCTCGAAGGGTGCGGCATCCCGCTCGCGCTCGAGATGAGCCATCCCGAGCAAGTGGTTCGCGGCTTCGATCACTATTTTATTCCGACCGTCCTGAATGCAGGAACTGTCGACTGGCTCATCGGTCATCAAGTGAAGGCGTTTGAACGACACGGCCACTTGTTTCATGACCAGGTGACCGGACAAGGCTATATCGTCTTGAACCCGGACGCGAAAGTGGCCCGTGTGACCGAGGCGAAAACCGACATTTCCGTCGAAGAGGCGATCGCTTACGCAGAAGCCGGTCATCGCTTGTTCCGCTTGCCTTCGCTTTACGTGGAGTATAGCGGCACGTTCGGGTCGGTCGAACTCGTCCAAGAATTACGGCTGGCCGTGCCGGACGCCCATCTGTTTTATGGGGGCGGTATCACCGGATATGAGTCGGCCCGAATGATGGCAGAACATGTGGATACGATCGTCGTCGGCAATGTGATTTATGACAATTTCGAAGGAGCGCTTGCGACTGTCGCAGCACTCCGATAAAATAAGAACAAATGTTTGGATAGAGAAAGGAAACGATTATGTATAACTTGAGTGAAGAACTAGTCAAAGGCATGAACCCTCCGCAAGCGGAGGCGGTCAAATATACGGACGGCCCGTTGCTCATCATGGCCGGGGCGGGGTCTGGGAAAACACGTGTCTTGACGCATCGCGTCGCGTACTTGATGGCGTCGAAACAGATCGCGCCGTGGAACATTCTCGCGATTACGTTCACGAATAAAGCGGCCCGTGAGATGAAAGACCGGATCGCCCGCCTCGTCGGCGGTGTCGCGGACGATATTTGGATTTCGACGTTCCACTCGATGTGCGTCCGGATTTTGCGCCGCGACATCGATCGCATCCGCTATGACCGGAACTTCTCGATTCTCGACTCATCCGATCAGTTGACGGCAATCAAGCAAGTGCTCAAAGAGCTGAACCTTGACCCGAAAAAATATGAGCCGCGGACGCTCCTCGGCATGATCTCGAACCATAAGAACGAGCTCCGCACGCCGCAAGACGCGGCTGGACTCGTCGGTAACAACCCATACGAGAAAGTCATCTCGGACGTCTATACGGCGTATGAGAAAAAGTTGAAGCAAAACAACGTGCTCGACTTTGATGACTTGATCATGAAGGCGATTCAGCTGTTCCAAGAAGCGCCGGACGTGCTCGCGTTTTATCAGAAGAAGTTCCAATACATCCACGTCGACGAGTATCAAGATACGAACCGGGCCCAATATACGCTCGTTAAACTGCTCGCGCAAGCGCATGAGAACTTGTGTGTCGTCGGTGACTCGGACCAGTCGATCTATCGCTGGCGCGGGGCCGATATCGCCAATATCTTGACGTTTGAGAAAGATTACCCGAGTGCGCACGTCATCTTGCTCGAACAAAACTATCGGTCGACGAAACGGATTTTGGAAGCGGCGAACGGTGTCATTCAAAACAACTCGAGCCGAAAAGATAAGAAGCTATGGACCGAGAACGTCGAAGGGGAGAAACTGCTCCTTCACGTCGCCTCAGATGACCGGGATGAAGCGTTCTTTATCATCAATCAGATGAAAGAACTCCGCCAAGAGGGTGTCGATTACGGCGAAATGGCCGTTCTGTATCGGACGAACGCTCAATCGCGTGGACTTGAAGAGATGCTTCTCAAGTCGAACATCCCGTATAAGATGGTCGGCGGGACAAAGTTCTATGAACGAAAAGAAATCAAAGACATCTTGGCGTATTTGCGCTTGATCGCCAACCCGGACGAGGACATCTCCTTCGTCCGTGTCGTCAACGAACCGAAGCGCGGCATCGGCGCCGCGACGGTCGATAAGCTCGGCGACTTCGCCGGGATGCAAGGTGTGTCGCTCATGGAAGCGATTCGTGACATCGAGCTGTCGGGCATTGCCCCACGCACAGCGACGAAGCTTGCCGAGTTCCGTCAATTGATGGTCGATTTGCGTCAAATGGCCGACTACTTGTCGATTTCCGAATTGATTGAAGAAGTACTGAAGAAGTCAGGCTACGAAGAGATGCTCAAAATCGAGAAGACGCTTGAAGCCGAGAGCCGCCTCGAGAACTTGCAAGAGTTCCTCTCGGTCGCGCAAAACTTCGAGAAAGAGAGCGATGAACAAACGCTCGTCGCTTTCCTGACCGACTTGACGCTCGTCTCGGACCTCGATTCGCTCGAAGAAGTCGACGAGTTGCACCAAGTGACGCTCATGACGCTCCACTCGGCCAAAGGGCTCGAGTTCCCAGTCGTCTTCTTGATTGGGATGGAAGAAGGGCTGTTCCCACACAGCCGTGCCTTGAACGATCCGGAAGAGATGGAAGAAGAACGTCGCCTCGCCTACGTCGGGATCACACGGGCTGAGAAACGTCTCTATTTGACGCGGGCCCAGTCGCGCATGTTGTACGGGCGTTTCCAAAACAACCCGGAGTCGCGCTTCTTGCACGAGTTGCCAGAGACGCTCTTGGAGCGTTCGGGCAAAGCGAAGAAGCCGATGCCATGGAATCCGGTCGAGTCACCAGGGAAACTTCCGGTGAACGGCTTCAGTTCGAAACCGAAACCAAAACTCGCCCAGTCGTCCGGCGCCGAATCAATCGGTTGGAACGTCGGGGATAAGGCCAATCATAAAAAATGGGGACAAGGCACGGTCGTACAGACTCGTGGCGAAGGCGACCAGCTCGAACTCGATATCGCCTTCCCGGCCGTTGGCATCAAGCGCCTACTCGCCAAGTTTGCCCCAATCGAAAAAGCGTGAGGTGATTATATGGAGATGGCAGAACGCGTTGAAGCGATTCGTCAAAAGTTAAATCAATACGGGTATGAATATTATGTGCTCGACCGACCGAGCGTCCCGGATGCGGAATACGACCGTCTCATGAACGAATTGATTGAAATCGAGACGGACTATCCGGAACTCCGGAGTCCGGATTCGCCGACGCAACGTGTCGGCGGCGCCCCGCTCGACGCGTTCGTCAAAGTGACGCATGACACGCCGATGCTATCACTCGGCAACGTCTTCTCTAAAGAAGAGCTCGTCGAATGGGTCGAACGCATCGAGAAAGATCTCGGCTACAGTCCGCTCTTCGTCGCCGAGCTCAAGTTCGACGGTCTCGCCGTGTCATTGAAATACGAAGACGGTCGGCTCGTCCGTGGCGCGACGCGCGGTGACGGGACGACCGGAGAAGACATCACGCAAAACTTGAAGACGATCCGCTCGATTCCGCTTCGGTTGAACGAGGACGTCACGTTCGAGGTGCGCGGTGAGGCATATATGCCGAAACGGTCGTTCGAACATTTGAATGACGAGCGAGAACGTCTTGGGGAACCTTTATTCGCCAACCCGCGCAATGCGGCGGCAGGTTCGCTCCGACAGCTCGACTCGAAAATCGCGGCGTCGCGGAACTTGGCGTTCTTCGCCTACGGGCTCGTCTCGACGGACGACCTCGTCGCCTCGCATGACGAGTCGCTCGAATATTTGCGCCGTCTCGGCATCGCCGTCAGCCAAGAGTACACGACGTGTCATACGGCCGATGAGTTATGGGACTATATTGAAACGTATGTGACGAAGCGGTCCGAACTGCCGTATGAGATTGACGGTATCGTCATCAAAGTCGCAGCCTACGAAGAACAAGAACAGCTCGGCTTCACGGCGAAGAGTCCGCGTTGGGCCGTCGCCTATAAGTTCCCAGCCGAGGAAGTCGTGACGACGATTGAAGACGTCGACTTCAGTGTCGGGCGGACCGGGAAAGTCACGCCACGCGCACGGTTCGCACCGGTCTCGGTCGCGGGATCGACCGTGACGTATGCGACGCTCCACAACGAGGACTTCATTGTAGAGAAGGACCTCCACATCGGAGACCGTGTCGTCATCAAGAAAGCCGGGGACGTCATCCCGGCCGTCGTCTCGGCGCTCGTCAGTGAGCGTACCGGGGAGGAGACAGAAATCGTCTTCCCGACGCATTGCCCGGCCTGTGAATCTGAACTCGTGCGTTTAGAAGGAGAGGCGGACCACCGCTGCGTCAATCCCGAATGCCCGGCCCAACTGCTCGAAGGGCTGATTCATTTCGTGTCACGCCCGGCGATGAACATCGATGGGCTCGGCGAGAAAGTAATCACACAACTCCACGCGTCCGGGCTCGTTCATAACGTGGCCGACCTGTACCGTCTCGACCGGGACGCGCTCCTCGAGCTCGACCGGATGGGCGAAACGTCGGTGACGAACTTGCTCGCGGCGATTGAGCAGTCGAAACAGAACTCGCTCGAGCGCGTCTTGTTCGCGCTCGGTATCCGCCTCGTCGGACAAAAAGCGGCCGCGTTGATTGCGGAACGGTTCGAGACGATGGAAGCGGTCATGGAGGCCTCGATCGACGACTTGACGTCAATCGATGGTATCGGTACGAAGATGGCTGAATCGATCGTCTTATACTTTGAGAAGCCGGAAGCTCGTGACCTCGTCCGTGACCTCGGCGCGGCAGGTGTCAACCTGACGTTCAAAGGTACGAAACGACCGGTCGCTGACGCTGATGCGCCGCTCGCCGGAAAGACGGTCGTTTTGACCGGGAAACTGCATGAGATGACGCGCGGAGAAGCCGGTAAGCAGCTCGAATTGCTTGGTGCGAGCGTCACGGGCAGCGTCAGCAAGAACACCGATCTCCTCGTCGCCGGCGAGAAGGCTGGCTCGAAACTGACGAAAGCCGAGTCGCTCGGCATCGAAGTGTGGGATGAGGCGGCGTTGCTCGCCTTCTTGGCAGAACAATCTTGAAGGAAAGGTCTTCCGTGTGGAAGACCTTTTTTCATTGACCTAATTTTCAACTGTTTTAGGATGACGGCGGGTTCGTGGGAACGTGCGAAGGGTAATGAATAGTATCTACAAATACTTTTTGACACCAAGAACTAACACCACGACTCGCGCACAATCATCCTCTATCCCTCTCCCGTGCCGGAGCGTGTCATCGCAGACATTCGTCACAGTTTGGCAGACACCTTAGAGGAGGGGACCATCATGCGAAACACTAACCGACGCATCTTTGCACTCATCACATTCGTCCTCGTATTGATTGGCATGTGGGCACCGAATGGCGTTTACGCGAACACGACAATGACACCAACGCCAATTTATGCACAAATTGATTTGAGCCCTGAAGAAATCGAAGCGTACGACGACGCAAGCCTGATTTACGACGACGTGACGTACTACGGGGCGCGTGAATCGTCAACGATTTGGCGGTTCATGGTGGATGCGGCCGACGTTGACGTTACGACCATCGATCAAGTCACGTTATATAATGGTGAGGGCGTTCCTTATTCGTTCCCGGACGCGGTCTATGCATTTCATGTTGAGGAACTTGCGGGCGAGTCGACTGAGCCGGGTGATGACGGGACAGAGACAGTTCCAGACGTTGAAACACCGGTCGAGCCTCCGCTCGTTGAATCAGAGCCATCGCCAGAAGAACCTGTCACAGAAGAAGTGACTGCACCCTCCGCCACCCCAGTAGTTGCCATCGATCAATTGGTGCTCGGTGCCGACGGGCCAATCGAGCGTGTGTTAGGCGGAGATTTAGTGACGTATCGGCTCGTCATCGATGTGACGGGCGCCCCTGTCGAGAATTTTTCCGTATCCAACACGGTCCCGGAAGCGTTGACCGTCGTCGCGGACTCGGTTGAAGTTCTCGGTCCGGAAGGTTCGGTACCCCCGACGACCGTGAGTGGACCACCCGCCTTCGATTGGACGTTTCCGACGATACCGGTCGGGACGACGACAATCCAGTTCGATGTGTTCGCACCAGACGTGACAGATGAGACGGTGGTGACGAATACGTTTTGTATCGGTGTTGAAGGAGCAGATGAATTGATTCCGGCCGAATGTGCCGAGGCGACCGTCACGGTCGTACCGAATGAGACGATTGGCCTCGAGGTCGGTAAAGAGGCAAATATTGATCAAGCCGTCGTCGGCGGAGTGATTCCGTATACGTTCGTCATCGAGAACACAGGCGAGACGGCGCTCACGATCACCTCTATCGAAGATGAGTTCTTTAGCGGCGACATCGATGCTGATAAGGTCGAAGCATTCAATGCCGACGTGCGTGAGCAGTTGATGGCGCTCATCGGGGAGAACGGCCTCGCGGCAGGTGAACGCGTCGAGGCGACGGTCAACTTAACAATCCCGAGCGACTATGACCGGACGAACGCTCCTGAGATCGGGAACGTGTTCCGGGTCGGCGCGACCGATTCCTATGGACGGGTCGTCGATGCCGAGAGTCAACAAATCGTCTTATTGAACCAAGCTGATTTCACGGTCACGAAAGTGGCGAGCCCAGGGGCGGTGCACCCGGGCGAGGCGATTCGCTATACGTATACAATCACAAACACGTCGAATGTCACCTTGTACTTTGTCGATGTCATCGATGAATGGACGAGCGGGGCGTTGACGACCAAAGAACAGCGCGAGACGACCGAGACGCTTCGAGACGGCATGCAGGCTCTCGCTGAAGTCGAGAACGGACTCATCCCAGGTGAGGAAGTCGTGCTCGAGATGGAAAAAGTACTCTTGCCATCCTATGATGTGCGAGCGGGCGCAGTATTGACGAACCGGACGACGTTCACGTTCGAGGTCAATCGTGAAGCGCGTGTGTCCCGAACGGCCGAGGCGACGGTGCACGTGAAGCAAAGCCTTCCAAAACCGGGCAACGATAACCGTGATGACCAAGATGAATCGGTTTATGTGCCGGAACCAACGACTCCGGTGACGCCAGACCAAGCGACCCTTCCGATGACCGGCACGACAAAAACGTGGGGAACGGTACTCGGACTCGTCTTGATCGTGCTCGGGCTCTTGTTCGTGACGCATCGGCGCCGTCCATCCACAAAAGCATGATTGCAGGCGCCCTCCGACACGAGTCGGGGGGTGCTTTTCTTTGAATCGGGACTGATTCCGCTTCGACACTTTTTTCGACGGACGATTTTGTTATAATGGACGAAGTGTAACGAATCGAATCATCAAAGGAGTTCAGACATAGATGAAATGGAAACAATTGATTATCCCAGCTCTCGCCGCGACGGTTTTCCTCGGCGGGTGCTCGATGAAAATCCCGATGGGGGAAGAGGATGTCACACCGACGGGTGAAGAGACGGCAGCCGAAGGCGTCACAGAAGCGATTCAAGCGCGTGATTCATATTACCAGATGGTCATTCCATTTAAACCGGCGGCAGCCCGAGGTTTGGCCCAGCGCCAAGTGAGCTCATCGCTCGAACTTGAAGAAGTGGAGCTCGGCCTCATGCGTCACTCGACCGGCGCGTTCAAACCGGAAAACTATGCGTATCAAGAAGGACAGCTGTTGACGAGCGAAGATGTCTCGCGTCTGCTTGGCCGTAAAGACAAGACGGCAGAAGGGCTCGTCCCGCTCAACCCGGCGTATGCGAACGGCACGGCCGAAGTGGCTGAAGACCAATTCGTCGAGGAGAATAAAAAGTCGCCACTCTATTTGGCGTCGCTCGTCGAACAGAACTATATGACGAAAACGGATAACGGCTATCAACTCGGCGGTGTTTCGTTCGCTTTGATTTTGAACCGGGAGTACGTGTTCCAAGCGCCGAATTTCGGTCCGACGTATACGGAAAAGTTGGACGAGAAGAAAGTCATCGCTGAAGGAGAGCGTATGGCGAATGAACTCGTCGCCCAACTGCGCAAGCGCGAGGACTTCAAAGATCTCGATATCAACGTCGCATTGTATATGAAAGCGTCGCAAGGGTCACCGACGCCGGGGAACTATGTCAAATCGGCATTCGTTGGCACGGCTGGCGAGGTGACGGCGAGTGATTGGAAAGATGTCGACGAGACGTATTATTACTTCCCGTCCGCCAAAGCGACGACGGAAGTGCGCGATGACGCTCAAAAATTCTCCCTCTTCAGCGACCGAATCGCTGATGTGTTCCCAGATTTCAGCGGGATGATCGGGAAAGGTTTTTATCAGAACGGGGAATTGTCACGGATTGAGATCGATATTCCGATCCAGTTCTATAGCCGGGCCGAACTCGTCGGCTTCACGCAGCACGTCGTCGGCCTGCTCGAGAACCGCTGGGAATACAACCGGAACGTACCCGTCCGAATCAACGTCACCTCGCTCGGTGGCGAACAAGAAGTGACGATCGTGTTTGAAGAGGGCATGGATAGTCCGAAAGTATATTTCTAACCGATAAGAAGGCATCGTGATGAAACGAATGCCTTCTTTTTTTCGTATGACTAGTAACGAGGAAATTCTTTGACCTTCTTTGACCAAATAGGTAGAATAGACTTAACAGAATCGGGAAAGGGATAGGTGAGGTGAAACGAGATGGCAAAAAACTATTATGATGTCCTTGGCGTGCCGAAGCAGGCATCCGACCAAGACATAAAACGAGCGTATCGAAAGTTGGCAAAACAATACCATCCGGACGTGAATAAAGACCCGGGTGCCCAAGACAAGTTCAAAGCAATCCAAGAGGCTTTTGACGTGTTGAGCGATCCTGACAAAAAAGCGAACTATGACCGTTACGGAAGTCCGGAAGGGCCGACGTTCGGCGGAGGGTACAGCGGTGATGGGTACGGGGAAGGATCGGCCCAATTCGAGGACTTGTTCCGTCAATTCGGCGGTGGGTCACGAACGACGTCGCGCACATTCGGTTTTGAGGATATGTTCGGCAGCTTCTTTGACCAGGCGGTCGAAGAAGACCTCGATGAGACGGTCCGAGTCAATGTCCCGCTCAGTCAATTGACGAGTGAGGCCAAAGTGAGCCTGCGCCTACAGACGGGGACGGTCAACGTCAAAATCCCGCAAGGCGCCCATGAAGGACAAAAGCTGCGGCTCAAAGGCAAGAGCAGTAAAGTCGGACAGTCGGGCGATCGAGGCGATGTGTACGTCGAGCTCCACTTCACCGATGACGACACGTACCGGCGCGAAGGGGCGAACGTCATCACCGTCAAACGGTTGCGTCCGCTCGCTTTCCTCGACGGCGCGGAAGTCGTCGTGGCGACACTCGATGGTGGTCGGGTCAAGCTGAAAGTCAAACCGGGGTCGCGGCCTGGTCAACGGATGCGCATCCCGGGACGTGGATTCATGACCGCTTCGAAAGTCCGATCGGATCTATTCGTCCAACTTGAAGTCGATTTGCCGCTAGACGCCGCCCACCGATCTGTTTACGAACAACTCGAACGCTGAGCCTAAGGAGGAAGCAGAATGGATTTCAATCGATTTACCGATAAAGCACATGAAGGCATCGTCAGCTCGCAGGCACTTGCGAAACAGTACCACCATAGCGAGATGAACGAATGGCACGTCTTGGCGTCGATGATCTCACAAACGGACGGCATCGCGCCGCTCCTACTGCAAAAAATGGAACTGAGCGTCGCCGATATCGAGGCCGAGGTCGCGATGGCGCTCAAGAATGCACCGAAACTTCAAACGCCGACGACGCCGATGATCTCGGCCTCGCTGTTGAACGTGTTGACGACGGCGGAACGTGAAGCGACAGGGATGAGCGATGAATACGTCTCGGTCGAGCATATTCTGCTTGGAATCATCATGAACAAGAGTCAAGCACAGAACATGCTCGAACGCAAAGGTGTGACCGAGGAGAGATTGCGTGAGGCACTCGTCGCCGTCCGGGGCAATCGACGGATTACGTCGAAATCACCGGAAGCGACGTATGACGTCTTGACGAAGTATGGACGCGACTTGATCCAAGAAGTGAAGACCGGAAAAATCGATCCCGTCATCGGGCGCGATAGCGAGATTCGGCGTGTCATCCGCATCTTGAGCCGGAAGACGAAAAACAACCCGGTCTTGATCGGGGAACCGGGCGTCGGGAAAACGGCGATCGTCGAAGGGCTCGCCCAACGCATCGTCCGCGGCGACGTGCCGGAGAGCCTGAAAGACAAGACGATTTTCAGTCTCGATATGAGTTCGCTCGTCGCCGGGGCCAAATATCGCGGCGAGTTCGAAGAGCGGCTCCAAGCCGTCTTGAACGAAGTGAAAGAAGCGGAAGGGAAAATCATCCTCTTCATCGATGAACTGCACACGATCGTCGGGGCTGGTAAGTCCGAAGGCGCGATGGACGCCGGGAACATGCTCAAACCGATGCTCGCCCGCGGTGAACTCCACTGTATCGGTGCGACGACACTCGATGAATATCGGCAATATATTGAGAAAGATCCAGCGCTCGAGCGCCGCTTCCAACAAGTGCTCGTCGACGAACCGGACGTCGAAGACACGGTGTCAATCTTGCGTGGATTAAAAGAGCGCTTCGAGATTCACCACGGTGTCCGCATTCACGACAACGCGCTCGTCGCAGCGGCCGTGTTATCGAACCGCTATATCACCGACCGGTTCATGCCGGACAAGGCGATCGACCTCGTCGACGAATCGTGTGCGATGATTCGGACGGAGATGGAATCGATGCCGGCCGAGCTCGATGAACTCGTGCGCCGCGTCATGCAACTCGAAATCGAAGAGGCGGCCCTGAAGAAAGAGAGCGATGATGCCTCGAAGAAACGACTCGATGCGTTGCAGCAAGAACTCGCCTCGATCCGCGAACAGTCGGACGCGCTCCGACTCCGCTGGGAAAACGAGAAAGAGTCGACCCATCGTGTCCAACATATCCGTGGGGATTTAGAAAAAGTGAAACTTGAACTGCAAGAAGCCGAGAGCCGTTACGATTTGAACCGGGCCTCCGAGCTCAAATATGGCCGCATCCCGGAACTCGAGCGCGAGCTTGCAGAAGCAGAGCGGCTCGCTGGTTCGGTGACACGTGAACTCGTCCGGGAAGAAGTGACCGAGGAAGAGATTGCCGAGGTCGTCTCGAAATGGACGGGCATCCCTGTGACGAAATTGACCGAAGGAGAACGAGATAAGTTGCTCAACCTCGAGACGGTACTTCATCAACGCGTCTTCGGACAAGACGATGCGATTCGGCTCGTCAGCGACGCCGTCATTCGGGCTCGGGCCGGCATCAAAGATCCGAACCGTCCGATCGGCTCGTTCTTGTTCCTCGGACCGACCGGTGTCGGGAAGACCGAGCTCGGGAAAGCGCTCGCCGAAGCGATGTTCGACTCGGAGGACCATATCGTTCGCCTCGACATGAGCGAGTATATGGAGAAACACGCTGTGTCGCGTCTCGTCGGGGCACCTCCGGGTTATATCGGCTATGAAGAAGGCGGCCAGTTGACGGAAGCGGTCCGCCGCAACCCGTACTCGGTTCTCCTGCTCGACGAGGTCGAGAAAGCGCACGCCGATGTGTTCAACATCTTGCTGCAACTGCTCGACGACGGTCGCTTGACCGACTCACACGGGCGTGTCGTCGACTTCAAAAACACGATCGTCATCATGACGTCGAATATCGGGGCCGACATCTTGCTCGAAGCGGCGAAAGATGGCGTGATCGATCAGGCGGAAGAACGCCAAGTCATCGAGCGGCTCCGCCGCCACTTCCGTCCCGAGTTTTTAAACCGGGTTGATGAGACGATTTTGTTCCATCCGCTCACGCGGGCTCAAATCGGCCAAATCGTCGAAAAAGCGGTCGCACGCATGGGCAGTCGCTTGACGGCGCGCTCGATTCAAATCGAGATCACGGATGCCGCGAAGGTATTCATCGCCGATGAGGCGTATGAGCCACAGTTCGGGGCCCGTCCAATCAACCGGTACGTACAACGGACGATTGAGACGAAACTCGCCCGTAGCATTCTCGCCGGAGACATCGAGGACGGCCAGACAGTCGTCATCGACGTCGAGAACGACGAGTTGACGCTTCGTCCCGCGACGGTCACTCACTGAATCACAAAAGAGCGCTGGCTGACGCCGGCGCTCTTTGTTTATGCAGTCGGTTCAGGTTGATAGACGCAGTACGGTTCCTCGGCCTTATAGTCGCCGGTGACGGCATAAGCGCGGGCCCGAGACCCTCCGCAGACGTATCGATATTCACAGTAGCCGCATTTTCCGTGGTGTGTATCAGGGTCACGCAGCGATTGGAAGACCGGGTGGTGTCGATAAATCTCAGCGAGCGGTGTCTCTTTTACGTTGCCGCACGTGATCGGCAAAAAGCCGGACGGCTGGACGTCGCCCGTATGCGAGATGAACACGAAGCCGTTCCCGTCATTCGTGCCGCGGGGCGCCTTGGCGAGGTCGTCATGCGGATGGCCGATGGGCGGCAATCCAACTTGTTTTCGCTTCAAATTCTCTTGCCGGGCGATGCGCCGATAAAACTGGGCTTCGGTCGTCGAGATGATGAACGGGACGTGCTCTTGCAACGCGAACGCCCAACGGAGTACATCTTCATGCCGTTCTGGCGAGATTGGCTGGAGGAGTGACCCGCGACCGGTCGGCACGAGGAAGAACAACGTCCATACCGAGACGCCGAGTTCACCGACGAGTTTGGCGATTTCCGGGAGTTGGTCGACGTTATACTCCGTGACCGTCGTATTGATTTGGAATGACATCCCTTCTTCTCGGAAGTAAGAGATGCCACGCAGCGTCCGTTCGAAACTGCCACGCGTTCCCCGGAAGTAGTCATGCGATTTGGCGTCCGGACCGTCGAGTGAGAACGCCCAGCGCGTCAAGCCGGCGTCTTTCGCCCGTTTAACGGCATCATGGGTCACGCGAGGTGTCGCCGACGGGGTCATCGACACACGCATGCCGAGCGAGGCGGCATATTCGGTCAGTTCGAACAAGTCCTCACGCATGAGCGGGTCGCCTCCGGTGAAGACGAGAATCGGATTATCCATCGCCTGGATGTCTCGGATGAGTGCCTTGCCTTGCTCGGTATCGAGTTCACCCGGATACCGATGGAACTGGGCCTCGGCTCGGCAATGGACGCACGATAGCGCACAGGCACGTGTTACTTCCCAGATGACAATAAATGGATTTTCGTTGTAGTCGACTCGTTTCATACGGACACCGCCTGTCTCGCCATCACCCGGGAGACGGCCTGTTTGGCCGAGTCGACGCAGTCGGGGAGACCGACGCCATGCAAGATGGCACCACATGCCTCGATCCCGTCGAGTGTGGACAGCTGCTCTTCGAAAGCGCGCACGTATTGTTTGTGACCGACCTCATATTGCGGCATCGTATCGATGTGCCGTTCGACTTTTGTGAAAATCGGGGTACCGACGTGTTGAATCTTCCGCAGTTCACGCAGCGCGAAGTCGGCGATGGCCTCGTCGGATTCCGTCAACAAGTCGGGAACGAACTCAGATCCGATGTAGACGCGTAAGAGCGCCTTATGTTTTGGTGCCATGTGGGGCCACTTCTTATGCATCCAACTGCAGGCCGTCAAGGCGTTCCCTTCCGCTTTGGCGATGACGTAACCGGTCCCGTCGAGTGCCGCGACCTCTTTTTCATCGAACGCCGCGAGCACGGTGATGGAAGACGTCCGTTTCAAATCGGACAAATTTTCTGCTTCCGGGAGACCGAGAATCGGACCGAGTGCATTCGGCGAAGTGGCCAAAATGATGCCGTCGAACGACTCGGACGTCCCGTCGGCGAGGGTGACTTCATGGGGCCGGACCGCCGCGACCTTCGTCTCTGTATAGAGGCGGTCAATCGACGGGCGAAGCGCCTCGATGAGGACACCGAGACCTTGCTGAAGGGATAGAAACTTCCCGGCTTCACGTGGCTTGACGCCGGCTTGAACAGGTGGTGTCAATGCTTTCATACCGAGAATCAGGCTGCGTGTTTTTTGTTCAATCGTGATAAACTGAGGGAAAGTAGACTCGATGCTCATATCGTCGAGCGTCCCGTTGTAGATTCCCGAGAGAAGCGGTTCAATCATCGCATCGACGACTTCTGATCCGAGCCGGGTCCGGAAGAATTTGTCGAGCGAGATGTCTGTCCCCGTATAGACGCGTGGCAGCACGAGGTCCATCCCGGCCCGAAGTTTACCGCGCCACGTGAACAAATCGGTCTTGACCATCGGCCAAAACTTGGTCGGGATGCCCATGACCGATCCGTCCGGCATTTGTCGAAGCTGTTGGCGGACATAAATGTACGATGTCCCGGTCATCGACCGGACGAGATGATCGTCGAGTCCGAGCTCGGTGATCAGTTCGGTCAATGTCGGTTTTCGGGCCATGTATCCGTCCGGCCCACATTCTAAGACGAAGCCGTCTTGATAGACGGTCTTGATTTTTCCGCCGATTCGATCGCTCGCTTCGTACATGGTGACGTGCGCCCCGGCTTGTTTCGCGTAATAGGCGGCGGCCATGCCTGTAATTCCTCCACCGATAATTGCAATTTTGTTCAATCCATTCACCCATTTCTATGTAGTGTTCTTCCTAACGGTACCGAGAATATTGACGTAGACATAGGATAAGTCTCACATGGTTCTAGACAAATTCGTCACGATTGGGAAGGAGAGGCTCCATATGGTTTGGTTCGGCATAACGGCGACAGTCGTCGTGGTCGGCATTATTGCCTTCATTGCATCGATGAATCGGTACGGGGAGAAGCTCGACGGAGATGAAGACAGCCCGTCGGTCCTTTGGGCTGATGAGGAATGGTATAAGCCAGAAAAGGAAGACGGACCACTTGATGGTTAACCGTCTTCGAATATGATAAGATGACCCGGTTGAAAACTATCGGACATGGGGTGATTGGATGAAAGTATTGGAACAACAGTTGGCGCATTTGGTCGATGAGTGTCGTCCGTACACAGCACAAGGGAAAGTCGCCGACTATATTCCTGAGCTCGCGCATGTACAGGATGATTTGCTCGGCGTGGCGATTTGTTTGCCTGATGGTTCATATATTCATGCGGGGGACGTCCACCATAAGTTCACAATCCAAAGCGTCTCGAAGGCGTTGACGCTCTGTTACGTCTTGATGGAGTTTGGAGAAGATTACGTGTTCTCGAAAGTCGGGATGGAGCCGACCGGCGACGCGTTCAACTCGATTGCCAAGCTTGAAGAGACGGTGCCGTCAAAGCCGCTCAATCCGATGATCAATGCAGGGGCGCTCGCTGTCACGAGCATGATTTTAGGGGACACGGCGGAACTGAAAATCTATCAGTTCCGCCAGTTTTTGGCGACGTTGCTCGACGTGCCGGTGGAGGAAATCACGTATAACGAAAAAGTCGCCCGCTCGGAATACGAGACGACCGACTTGAACCGGGCCTTGCTCTATTTCATGCGCCATCACGGGATTGTCGAGGGTGATGTCGATGAAATCATCGACGTGTACACAAAGCAGTGTGCGATTGAAATCGATTGCTTTGACTTGGCCCGCATTGGCCGAATTTTGTCGGGCAACGGGGAAGACCCGGTCACGGGCGAAGAGGTGATCCCGCGTCGCGTCGTCCGAATCGTCAAAGCGATCATGACGACGTGCGGCATGTACGATGCGTCTGGGGAATTTGCCGTCCGTGTCGGTCTCCCGGGAAAGAGCGGGGTGTCCGGGGCCATCCTTGCGACCGGTAAACACGAGCTCGGACTGAGCGATGTCGGCTTCGGGATTTTCGGACCGGCGCTCGACTCGAAAGGGAACTCAATTGCCGGGATGAAACTGCTCGAACTGCTCGTCGAACGCTACACGTCCCGCTAAAGCTGGATGGCGTCGACCGATTCGTCGAGCCGAGATTGCAGCTCGTGCACGACTTGTTCGTAATCGTCGGCCAAGGCGGCGGGTGGTGTGAAATCGCTCCAACGCAATAACAGTTGATGGCGATCGTTCATGTCGCCAAGCTCGGTCTGGAGCCGCTTCAGTTTTTGAATTTGATCTTTTGAGGCTTTCGTCTCATAGTTCAATAAGTACTCGTTCAAATAGCGCTCGCGTTTCACGGCGAGCCTGACCTTGTGGAGCGTCTCGAGCCGGTCGGACATCTCCGTCGCGTCGTGATGGGCGTCGATCCGTCGTTTGCGGTCGCTCCTCGCTTTATCGATAAATGACGAGGCGTCCTGCTTTTTGAAGGCACGGAACAACTGTCCGCCGATAAAGCGGCGAACTTGTTGGTCGAGCGATGGGGTCATCTTCTCCGTGACGCGCGTATTTAAAATCGTGCGGTCTTTGGCGCGGCTCGCTTCGACGTGATCGGCGAAAGCCTGCTCGAGCTCGGTCTCGACAGCGAGCCCTTCGAGAAGAACGTCCCCGTCACGCACTGCACCGAGCGCCTCCATCAACTGTTTCAACTGACGATACGTGGAAGGTTTCGTGTCGTACAGTTGCATGAATGTCAATAGTTTCCGAAGATGGACCCGCGCTTGGTGGATGTCTTCGCTGTTTTGGAACGTGAGCGCCTCGGTCATATAATGATTGAACGTGTTCCACGTCTCCAAAAGCTCGTATTTTAATTTCTCCGCATTCCGTTGATTCATTCTAATTTTTCCTTTCTGAAATGAGATGAGGTTGTCCATGTATCAAACACATTCACTTAATGAAAAAATTAAACTGTTCTTCACCATCTTCTTCCCGATTTTGGTGACACAAGTGTCCTTTTACTTAATCAGCTTTTTTGACACGGTCATGTCAGGCCGTGCCGGTGCCGTCGATTTGGCAGGTGTCGGCGTCGGGTCGAGTCTATGGATGCCCGTCTATACGGGGTTAAGCGGGATTTTGCTCGCTGTCGCACCGATCGTCGCGCAGGCGCTCGGGGCCCGTAACATCCAACAGATTCAACGAACACTGTATCAAGGTGTATACTTAGCGATCGGACTGAGCGTCGCGACGCTCATCCTCGGGTTCTGGCTCGTCCCGACGGCCGTTGACGGCATGGGGCTGAGCGAAGAAGGTAAACGAATTGCCAAAGGGTATTTGCTCGCACTCGGATTCGGAGTGTTGCCGATGTTCCTGTTCAACGTGTTGCGCACACTCATGGACTCGCTCGGCAAGACACGGATCTCGATGCTGCTTATATTATTAGGGTTACCCATTAATGTCGGGTTAAACTACATCTTCATCTTTGGAAAACTTGGTGTGCCGGCATATGGCGGCGTCGGGGCCGGAATTGCCTCAGCGATCACCTACTGGTTGCTGTTCTTTATGGCGTTCGCGTTCGTCCGGAACGGAAAACCGTTCCTCGAATATCGCTTCCTGCGCTCGGTGGAACGTCTCATGTGGCCGAGACAAAAAGAGTTGCTCAAGCTCGGCACGCCGATCGGTCTCGCCATTTTTGCCGAAGTCAGCATCTTCGCGGCAGTGACATTGCTCCTTAGTGCCTATGGTGACAATATCGTCGCGGCCCACCAAGCGGCCATCAACTTCGCCTCGTTCGTCTATATGTTGCCGTTGTCGGCATCGAGCGCGCTCACGATCGTCGTCGGGTACGAACTCGGGGCCGGGCGACTCAAGGATGCGGTGCGCTATGCTAAAATCGGGATTGTACTCTGTCTGGCCGTCTCGCTCTTCTCGGGTGGTCTTTTGTTCTGGCAAAATGAACGGGTAGCCGCGATTTATACGAACGACGCGGCCGTCGTGGAACTCGCGGCCCACTTCATGATTTTCGCGGTCTTTTTCCAACTGTCGGATGCAGTCGCCGCACCGATTCAAGGGATTTTGCGTGGCTTCAAAGACGTGAACGTGACGCTCGTCTTGTCGCTTATCGCCTATTGGGTGATCGGTCTCCCGCTCGGCTATACACTCGCCGAACAGTTCGGCTTCGGACCGGATGGTTACTGGATCGGGTTGATCGCAGGTCTTGCGGCAGGCGCCGTCTTGTTGTTCATGCGTCTCATTCATATCGTCAAACGGTATGAGGGGAAACCGCTCATGAACGAAATCTCATAACCTGCAAAAGTTGACGTCACTGACGTCAACTTTTGTTGTTTTAGGCATGAATAAGTCGGGCAAAGGATTGAGGGAATCAATCCTTTTTATAAAGCAAAATTGGTCTATACAACTATACTGATTTTTGTTATGATGACGATGAAGCTACTTGAGGAAAGGTGGATGACCAATCATGGTGATCATCAACGCACAGATCGTTTCGGGGGACAAGACATGGGAACGAGGATATATCCGGTTCGAAGGAGCGACGATTGAGAGCGTCGGTTCGATGGATGAGTATAGAGCAGAAGGTGAGACGGAGCTCGATGTGGACGGGGCGCTTGTGACGCCGGGCATGATCGACGTTCATATCCACGGCGGGTATGACGTCGACACGATGGATGCGGATGAAGACCGATTGCGTCATCTCGCCAAGTCGATGCTTGCTGAAGGAGTGACATCATTCTTTGCGACGACGATCACGCAGTCACCGACTGCCATCACGAAGGCGCTACAATCAGCCCGGACTGTCATCGAGGCGGGAGACACGTCGCTCGTCGGCATCCATCTAGAAGGACCGTTCGTCAACGTCGATAACGCGGGGGCGCAACCGGCAGAATATATTATCGACCCCGACGCGGAGCAGTTCCGGACATGGCAACAAAAGGCCGGCGGGCACATCCGTCTCGTCACGTATGCGCCGGAACGTCCAGGGGCACGTGAACTCGAACGAGCGATGCTTGAGACAGGGGCGGTCGGGTCGACCGGGCACACGAACGCCACGTTCGCCGAGAACAAGGAAGCGAACGTCAAACATGCGACGCACTTATACAATCAGATGCGCGGACTTCACCATCGGGAGCCGGGAACGGTCGGCTATTGTTTATTGGAGCGGGACGTCATGGTCGAAATCATTCCAGACGGGATTCACAGCCGTCACGAGATGGTCGACTTCGCCTATCGCATGAAAGGGGCGGACGGGCTCGTCGTCATTACGGACGCAATGCGGGCGAAAGGGCTTCCGGACGGTCGCTATGAACTCGGAGGCCAACCGGTCATCGTTGCGGACGGGGCAGCCCGCCTTGAAGCCGGAAACTTGGCCGGTAGCGTCTTGACGATGGACGCGGCGTTCCGAAACGTGGTCACGTTCACAGGATGCACATTACCTGAAGCGGTGAAGATGACGTCGACGAACCAAGCGCGTGAATTCGGATTGACGAAAAAAGGATCGATTGCGGCCGGCTTTGATGCGGACCTCGTCATTTGGGACGATGCGCTGTCGGTCACGACAACGATTCTTCAAGGACGTATCGCTTATTCGAAGGAGGATATGGAATGAACATACTAGTTGCGAAAACACCGACAGATGCAGAAACGATCGCTTATACACTCATCACTGAACGATTGGCCGGGAAACGAGAGTTCGTGCTCGGGCTGGCGACGGGGAGCACGCCGGTCGGCATGTATCAGATGTTCAAACGTGACAAGCTTGACTGCAGTCATGTGACAAGCGTCAATTTAGATGAGTACATCGGACTTGCACCGAGTCATCCGCAAAGTTATCATCACTTCATGGAAGAACGCCTGTTCAATGACGTCCCGTTCAAAGAGAGCCATCTGCCTCGTGGGGACGCGGAAAATCCGGAAGCGGAAGCGGCACGATACGAACAGCTCGTCCGATCGATTGGGGTCGATCTTCAATTGCTCGGCATCGGAGAGAACGGACATATCGCCTTCAATGAGCCGGGTACCGCGCTCGATGCGAAGACGCACGTGACCGAACTGACCGAGTCGACGCGGGAAGCGAACCGTCGTTTCTTTGACACGATTGAAGAAGTGCCGACACATGCCATCACGATGGGGCTCGATACGATCATGAACGCGCGAGAAATTGTACTCGTCGCAACAGGTGCTCGTAAAGCGGAAGCCGTGCACCACATGATTGAGAGCGTACCGACGATCGAGTGGCCGGCTTCCATCTTACAGGCGCATCCAAGCGTCACCATCGTGCTCGACGCCGAAGCGGCTTCAGGATGCAGTGACGTGTTACAGGCACGTGGCAGCGAAGCGGCTGATCGATTCTTTTCCATCCGAGCTTAACGACCTGGAGACAAGTGTCTCCAGGTTTTTTTATGGCCAACTGTGGGAAATTGTATGGAAATGGATTTGTAAACAAAACGTTTTCGACAAAAGTCGAGGATTCCTCTATAATAGGTGAAGCTCATATCATTCGACCGTGAAGGAGAAACTCATGAATTCAAGAACTCAGGCTCGTAGACGGCGCAAAGGCCCGTCTGCGTTTTATAAGCTGTTCAGCGCCCTCGTATTGATCGCCGTCATCGTTGGCTCGAGCATGTATGGGACAGCGTTTTATAAAGCACATAACATGTTGTCCGGTACGCAAGTGATACTTGAGGATGATCCGACCCTCGAACCGACGCGATTCGATAAAGAGGATACCGAGAGCTTCCTCGTACTCGGGACGGACTTGTCCCCGCAAAAGAAAGCACGCGGGGAGTACGGTCGTTCAGACGTCATGATCGTCGTCATTTTGAACAAGAAGAACAAGCAGACGACGATGCTAAGCATCCCGCGTGACTCGTACGTCAATATCGACTACACGGGCTTCAACATCCCGTACGGCAAGACCGGACTCGATCAAGATAAGATCACGCATGCGTACTATTTCGGATCGATGGATGAATCGAACCCGAACAACGGGATGCGAGTAGCGACGAACACGATCGAAGACTTGGTCGGCATCGATATCGATCACGTCGTCTCGCTCAACTTCCAAGGGTTCGTCGACTTCATCGATGCCGTCGGCGGCGTCGAAATCGATGTTCCGTTCTCGTCGGAACAGAAGAGTTATGACGCTTCCCGTGAAGTCGTCCAAGTCGAAGAAGGATTGCAACAGTTGTCAGGTGAAGAGGCACTCGCTTACGTCCGGAACCGCTATGACGACCCACGCGGTGACATCGGGCGCGGACAGCGCCAGATGGAAGTGATTAACGCGGTCCTTGACCAAGCGCTCGGCACATCACTCATCAACAACTATGACAAGGTGTTGAAGGCGGTCGGTGACAACATGCAGACGACGCTCGGTCCAAACGACTATATGCGCCTGATCGAAGACGTCGGTGCCCTCAACAACACGGTCCAGTATCAGTTGACCGGTGAAGGGGCCCGCGGCAACGACGGCCATTTCTATTACTTCTTGAACGAGCCGTTACTCGAAGAAGTCCGCTATCGTGTCCAACAGGCCGATGCGGGCAATGAAGTGGAGCCGATGACCGATACAGAGCTCGAAACGTATATGTATGACCCTGCCGGCATCACGTACGAAGCACAATAAAAAATGGTTTGCCGTCCGCGGCAAACCATTTTTTTACGTCCGATCCATGGAGACGGTGAACGAGTAGGCGTCACCACGGAACAAGGAACGGCTATATTCGAACATGTCTCCGTTTTCGAGATACGTTCGTTGGTCGATCAAAAGGACAGGGGCGTTCGGAGAAATCGTCAACAGCTTCGCTTCTTCCGGCCCCGCGCTTCGTGCCTCGAGCGTTTGGGTCGCGTTCTTTAATCGAAGGCCGGACTGCTCGGCAAACTCATAGATTGAACCGACGGCAACCGTCTCGGTCAGTTCTGGCAACAAGGCGACCGGGATATACGCGGTCTCGAGGGCGAGCACGTTCTCATCGGCGAGACGCAACCGTCGCATCTCATAGACGGGGGTATCAAGAGACACGCTCAACTTTTGAGCGATTTTCGCTGGGGCTGGAATCGTCTGGAACGATAACAGGCGGCTGAACGGTCGCATGCCTCGATGTTTGATTTCTTCTGAGAAACTCGTCAATCCAGACAAGGCCATCGTGATTTTCTTGTTGGCGACGAACGTGCCTCGGCCTTTTTGCCGGCTTAAGTAACCGGCGTTGACCAAGTTCGTGATCGCTTGTCGGACCGTCATCCGACTGACGTTATAGCGCTCGGAAAACTCCCGTTCGGATGGAATCGATTCTCCGGGTTGAAGCTCGCCGGCATCTATTTGTTGCTTTAAATAGGCTTCGATTTGATAATAAATAGGTAGCGGTGATTGTTTATCAATCTGTAACATGCATATCGCTCCTGACTTCGAAAGTAAGTGTTTCTTATTATAGACCAAATTAGACTAGTTGTCTGAACATATCCTACAGAAAAGGCGGCGACAGCAATGAATTCATGGCAATTTGAAACGACGGTGACCGAGACTCGCACCGATGCGCGCGGGACATGGATCGCGCTTGAATCCACATTATTTTATGCAGAAGGCGGGGGACAACCACCGGATGCCGGCACACTCAACGGAGAGCCCGTGCTCGATGTGCAACGGGTCGACGAGATCGTCTGGCACTTGATCGAACGTGCGCTTGAACCTGGAACGCTTGTGACCGGCATCGTCAACGACGTTGTCCGACGCGACCATTCGATTCAACATACGGCCCAGCACGTGTTGACGGCTTTGCTAGAGGATGAGTACGGTATTCAGACGCTCAGTTTCGGGATTGGGCCAGCCGAGTCTTCGCTTGAAATCGATACGGATACATTCGATTGGGATCAAATCGAGTCGCTAGAACGGGACGTGCAACGTATCGTTTTTGAAAATCGCCCCGTCTCCACATATGAACTGTCGTCCGAAGAAGTCGAACAAGACCGTTTACGAAAAGCGACCGACCGCACCGGAACCGTTCGCATCGTCGCCATCGACGGCCTCGATTACAACGCCTGTGGCGGGACCCATGCGGATTCAACGGGTCAACTCGGAATCGTCCATGTGACCTCGATGAAGAAAGTTCGCGGTAATGTCCGTTTGACGTACGTCGCCGGTCTTCGGGCCTTGGCCGAGGTCCATTCGTCCCGGACCGCGCTACGGACGATTCATCAAACGTTGTCGACGACGAACGAGACGGTCGCCGCCCGTGTCATCGAAGAACGGAATCTTCGGCTCGAGCGGGACAAAGAAGTGAAGGCGCTCGAGGCCCGCGTCGCGAAAGCGAAAGTCGCTGCCTTCTTGCAAGAAGACAATTATGTCATCACCCACATCGGCAAAACGGAAGCAGAGACGCTCACGACGACGATCGTCGAACGCATCGCCGCGACCGGACGGATTGCCGTCGGAGCGAACCACTCGGGACAGAAGCTGTGGCTCATGCATGACGGGACACACGACATCGCCATCGGTAAGTTTTTGAAACGGACGCTCGACGATCTCGGCATCGGTCGAGGGGGCGGCAGTCACAAACAAGCGCAAGCCCGCTTCGAGTCTGTCCTCGAGTTAGAACGAGCGACAGCGGAGATTGTGAAGCGGCTACAGGAAGGAATGGTATCATGTTGAAGATTGAACACGGGAACGACTCGAAACTGATTGAACTGGCCCGGTCTGTGCGGCAAACGGTGTTTATTGGCGAACAAGGGATCGCGCCGGAACTTGAGTATGATGAACTCGACCCGGACTGTATCCATTTTGTCGGAATGGTGGACGCTGAGCCTGTCACGACGGCACGTCTGCGCCCAATCGGTGACGGGGTCGGGAAAGTCGAACGGGTCGCCACACTTGCCACGAAACGCGGTAACGGGTATGCCAAGGAGATCATGCTCGCCATCGAATTTGTCGCGCGGGCGAGGGAGTTACACGAGCTCAAACTAGGGGCGCAACTGACGGCACTCCCGTTCTATGAACGACTCGGGTACGAGGCGTACGGCGATGAATTTTTAGATGCTGACATTCCACATCGGATGATGCACAAGGCGTGGTGACCATTGTTTGAAATTTTCCTTTTTTCTAAAAAAAGGTTGGCAAGCCGGGAAGCATTTGTTATAACTAAAACTAACAACTGACAGATAGAGGTTGCGAATGACATGAGTAAGCTTGATCGACACGGACGCATTCCGGATCGAGCCGAAAGGGGAAATTCGCCGAAGTCGACGTTCGCATGCGTACGAACGAAGGCTGGGGTAGTCGTGAATAACGCCTACACTGCCATGGATGAAATGCCATGGAGCGCTATCTACGGAACGATTCTTTAATCGTTTTTCAACTGCGCGTACAAGCGGCAGACCGTAGGGAGAGTGCTTCCTACCGGTCTGCCGCTTTTTCTGTTGGTGGACATTATGAAAGTGGGGAACCTGATGACAACCGTATTGAAATTCGGAGGCAGCTCCGTTGCCACGATTGAACAAATCCAGGCCATTGCTGAATATTTACAGACTCGGGCCGCCGCCGGTGAAAAGCTCGTCGTCGTCGTTTCCGCGATGGGGAAAACGACGGACTCACTCTTGTCACTCGCCAAACAAATCACGGAACGTCCGATGATTCGTGAACTTGACCGCTTGCTCGCGGTCGGTGAGGAGCAGACGATCAGCCTGCTCAGCATCGCTTTGAACTCTCGGGGCGTGGCCGCCATCTCGCTCACCGGACAACAAGCCGGCATCGACACGATGGGCATTCACACGAAAAGTAAAATCAAAGCGATTCGAAAAGAAGTGTTAGAAGAAAAACTTCGGACGTATGACGTCGTCATCGTCGCCGGTTTCCAAGGTGTCAACGAGTTCGGTGATGTGACGACGCTCGGACGGGGTGGGTCGGACACGACGGCCGTCGCCTTGGCTGCCGTGCTCAGCAAACGTTGTGAAATCTATACAGACGTCGCCGGGGTCTACACGGCTGACCCACGTATCCACAAAACGGCACGCCGACTAGACACGGTCTCGTATGACGAGATGATGGAGATGAGCGCGCTCGGGTCGAAAGTGATGGAGATGAGAAGCGTAGAGCTCGCGAAAAAATTTGATGTGAACATTTTTGTAGGGAAGACGCTTGCAAGCGAAGGAGGAACATGGATCATGGATATGACACAGGCGATGGAACAAAAAGCGGTGACGAGCGTGAGCGTCGTGAAAAACGTGCTCAGTGTCTCAATCAAACACATTCCACATTCGGTGGCAGGAGTTGCCGACATTTTCGAGAAGTTGTCACAGCGTCATGTCAATATCGATATGATCAGTCAGACGGCGTTCGATGGAGAAGTGTTCTTATCGTTCACGTGTCCGCTCGATGAAGAGGCGTTCCTCGAAGAAGCGCTCGCGGAATTGACCGAGACGTTCCCGCAAATCAAAATCGACCGTCATACCGAACATGCGAAAATCTCGGTCGTCGGCATCGGGATGCGTGACGCGACCGGAGTCGCGTCCGAATTGTTCGCCACGTTCCGTGAAAGCGGGATCCCATTCTATCAAGTCACGACATCCGAGATCAGCATCTCGTACACGATTAACGATCAAGACGTTGAAACGGCGGTCGCAGCTATCGCCGAACGTTTCCATTTATAAGGGGGAGTCACCATGTATAACGTAGCCGTCGTCGGCGCGACCGGAGCCGTCGGTCAAAAAATGATTGAAGTCTTGACCGAATACGAGTTTCCAATCAACGAATTATTGCTTTACGCTTCAGCCCGTTCAGCCGGAAAGACCGTGAACGTGAACGGAAAAGATGTCGTCATCCGGGAACTGTCGGACGCGATTTACGCCGACCCGATCGATATCGCGCTTTTCTCAGCCGGGGGGAGCCTCAGTGAACAATATGCGCCTCGTCTGAGTGAACAAGGGGTCATCGTCATCGATAACTCGAGCGCGTTCCGGATGCAAGCGGACATCCCGCTCATCGTCCCGGAAGTGAACCGAGTCGAACTGAGCCCGGACAAGACACTCATCGCCAATCCGAACTGCTCGACGATTCAATCGGTCGTCGCACTCGCACCGCTTGCGGAAGTATACGGGTTGACGCGCGTCGCTTACACATCGTATCAAGCCGTCTCCGGGTCGGGTCAAAAAGGGATTGAAGACTTGGAACGCGGAGCGCGCGGCGAGGAACCGAAAAACTATCCGTATCCGATTTACGATAACGTCTTGCCGCATATCGATGTGTTCTTAGAGAACGGTTATACGAAAGAAGAACAGAAGATGATCGAGGAAACACGTAAAATTTTGAACGCGCCGAACCTCGGGGTGACGGCGACATGCGTCCGTGTCCCGGTCCGTAACAGCCACGCCGTCTCCATCACGGTCACGCTCGACCGCGAGGCGACGCTAGCCGAAGTGAAAGCCGTGCTCGCGGACGCGCCAGGTGTCGTCCTCATGGACAACCCGGGCGAACTCGTCTATCCGACACCGCTCGATGCGAACGGGACAGACGACGTGTACGTCGGTCGTGTCCGTGTCGACGAGTCACAGCCGAACACGTTCCATCTCTGGTGTGTCGCTGATAACGTTCGAAAAGGCGCGGCAGCGAACGCCGTCCAAATCGCCCAATGCATGATTGGGCAGACTGCTACGAAATAAGGGGGAGATTATATGTTCACAGGAGTCGCAACCGCACTCGCCACACCGTTTCAAGCAGACGGTCAGTTACATCTCACAGCGTGGGAAGCGTTGATTGAAGACCAAATTAAAGAAGGTGTCAGCGGCCTCGTCATCGGCGGAACGACTGGTGAAGGCATGACCATCACGGACGACGAGTTCGAGACGCTTCTCGTCAAAGCGATTGAAGTCGCTGCCGGCCGTGCCGTCATCATTGCCGGTACCGGGTCGAACAACACGGCGCTCAGCATTCAAAAGACGAAACGGGCCGCCGAGCTCGGAGCCGAGATGGCGATGGTCGTCACGCCTTATTACAACAAGTCGACGCAAGCGGGTCTGATTGCCCACTTCACAGCGATCGCCGACGCGTCACCGATTCCGCTCATGCTCTACAACGTACCATCGCGGACGGGCGTCGCCCTTGATCCGGCAACGGTTGGGGAACTCGCCGATCACCCACGCATCGCTGCGCTCAAGGAAGCGAGCGGGGATATCTCGGTGATGGCTCAAATGATGGCGCACGTGCCGGAAGGCTTCCCAGTCTATTGCGGGAACGATGATCAAATCCTTCCTTATATGGCTTGGGGCGCGCAAGGTGTCGTCTCGGTCCTCTCGAACGTCTATCCGGGCGCGACGGTCGCTTTAGCCGAAGCGCTCCTCGCCGGAGATTTAGAGACGGCCCGCACATGGCAGCTCCGACTGCTCCCGGTCATCGACGAATTGTTCGCGGAAGTGAACCCGATTCCAGTCAAAGCGGCATTAAATGCACGCGGCTTCGAGTTCGGTGCACCACGTCTCCCGCTCGTCCCGATGAGCGCGACGGCCGAGGCCCGCTTGTTGTCGGCAATGGAGCAGTTCAATGAGGTGAGACAGTGAACTTACTCATTCATGGCTACGGAGCGATGGGACAGATCGTCGAAGAAGTCGCCCGGACACAAAACTTGAACGTTGCGGCCATCGTCTCACCGGCCGGAGGGGAGCATCCCGTCTCGTTGCAAGACGTCGAGGCCGACGTCGATGTCGTCATCGACTTCTCGAACCCGGCACTGTTAGATGATGTGCTCGCTTTCGGGAAAGCCAAGCAAATCCCGCTCGTCATCGCGACGACGGGTTTCTCGGAAGCGGAACTTGCCAAAATTGAAGCGGCGTCTCAGGAGATCCCGATTTTCCAGTCGTATAATACGTCTTATGGGATCGCGCTCCTGAAACAGTTGCTCGACCAACTCGTCCCGCTCACGCTCGGTTATGACATCGAAGTGATTGAGGCGCACCACCGTAAAAAAGTCGACGCACCGAGCGGCACGGCGGAACTGCTCGCCCGTGCCATCGAAGCCAAACGCGATGTGACACCGGTATATGACCGGACACCGCGCCGCGAAGCGCGTGCAGCCGATGAACTCGGCATGCACTCGGTACGCGGGGGGACGATTTTCGGTGAACATACCGTCCTCTTTGCCGGAGACGACGAAATGCTCGAATTGAAACATACGGCCCTGTCCAAACGCGTCTTCGCGAACGGGGCACTCGCCGCGGCGGCAACGATTCTCGACCGCCCGGCCGGATTATACAATTTAACGAACCTATACGAGGAGGCCACTCATGTTACTCACAAACGCTTATGAAATCGCGCAATACATTAAAGATGCCAAGAAAGAAACGCCTGTCAAACTATACGTCAACGGTCAGTTGGCCGGTCTAGACATCGAAGGGGCGAAAGCATTCGGGACCGACGAATCGAAATTATTCCTCACGACGGCCGAACGCGCAGCCGCTTTCGTTGAAGCGAACGCAGCGGTCATCACAGATACGCATCTCGAATACGACCGCCGGAACAGCGCCGTGCCGATGCTCGACACGACGAAATTGAACGCGCGCATCGAACCAGGTTCGTTCATCCGGGACCACGTTCAAATCGGCAATAACGTCGTCGTCATGATGGGTGCCGTCATCAATATCGGTGCCGTCATCGGTGACGGATCGATGGTCGACATGAACGCGGTCATCGGTGCCCGTGGAACGCTCGGGAAGAACGTCCATCTTGGAGCCGGCGCGGTTGTCGCCGGTGTCCTTGAGCCACCTTCAAAAGACCCGGTCATCATCGAAGACGGCGTCATGGTCGGTGCGAACGCCGTCATCTTGGAAGGCGTCCGTGTCGGTGAAAACGCAGTCGTCGCAGCAGGGAGTGTCGTCACGCAAGACGTCCCAGCAGGAAGCGTCGTCGCCGGAACACCAGCCCGTGTCATTAAGCAAAAAGATGAAAAAACCGCAGAAAAAACACAACTTGTTGATGACTTACGCTCCCTGTAACGTATAATAGACAGAAAATATAAACAATGAATGGGAGAGTTGAACAATGGAACAGTATGGACAATGGATGTGGCAAGACGGGGCTTGGATCGAGCCGAGTGACGCGAACACGAGTATCATGACGCACGCGATTCACTACGGTAGCGGGTTCTTCGAAGGGATTCGGGCATACCATACAGAGGAAGGCCCGGCCATCTTCCGACTCCGTGAACACTTGGAGCGACTCGTTCGTTCGTGTGCATACTATCACGTCGACTTGCCGTACACGGTCGATGAGCTCGAACAAGCGACAATCGAATTGATTGAACGCAACGGCTTCGAGGCTTGTTACATCCGCCCATTCGTTTTCCTCGGCACACCTTGGCAGGCACTCATGCCGACGCAGGAAACGAAAGTACACGTCGCGATCTCGTGCTGGCCGCTCGGCGAATATTTCAGCAAGACGGTCGGGATCCGCGCGAAAGTCGCCTCGTATCGTCGTGTCTCTTCGACGATGATGCCGATGCAAGCGAAAGCGGCGGCGAACTATATGAACTCGCAACTCCTTAAAGGAGAAGCGGTGCGCGATGGATATGATGAAGCGATCGCCCTCGACATGAACGGAAACGTCAGCGAGGCGAGCGTCGCCAACATCTTCCTCGTCAAAGGAAACAAAATCGTCACACCGTCACTTGATTGCTCGGTGCTCGACGGCATCACGCGTCAAACGGTGATCGAACTCGCCCGTGAGGAAGGGTTCGAGGTCATCGAACGCCACATCGGACGTGACGAACTATATGTCGCAGATGAAATCTTCTTAACGGGGACGGCGGCTGAAGTGACGAGCGTCATCGAAATCGACAACATCTCAATCGGCGGCGGCGTCCAGACGGTCGCGACGAATATGCTCGCGCGTTACCGTGAGGCTGTGACGGGTCAAATTCCGACACACCGCGATTGGATCACGTTCGTCAAAGCTGGAGTCAAAGAATAAAGGAGTTTTTTGTATGGGAGTCACAATTGACTTGAATGCGATTCGCGAAAACAAACGTCGGATTGAAGCGCTTGGCCGACCGGTGTTCGCCGTCGTGAAAAACAACGCCTATAACTTAGGGATGGAGCCAGTTGTGACGACACTGTATGAAGAAGGGGTGCGTCACTTCATGGTGACGACGCTGGACGAGGCGAGCGAGGTCAGGGCATCAGCTCCGGAAGCGCGCGTTCTCGTCATGAACCCGGTCTACGACTGGGCAACCGTCCATCGTGACCATCTTGACGTCGCCATCGGTTCCTATGACTGGCTCGTCTCGCAACGGGATCAGTTGGACGGTGTCCGCCTTCATTTAAAGCTTGACGTCGGGATGAACCGATTCGGTGCCAAGACGTTCAAAGAAGCGCTGGCCATCGTCGCGTTTTGCCAAGACGAGGGGCTCGACCTCGTCGGGTTATGTACTCATTTCCCGCTCGCTGACGCCGACAACGCAGAAATCGAACACAGTGTGCACGTGGAACGGTTCGCCGACTGGTCGAATCGTCTCATCGAACGGCATTCGTTCGACATCGTGCATGCGGCCAATAGCGCCGCGACACTACAAGCGGATCCGCGCCTCGGGCATTGCACCCATGTGCGCGTGGGAATCTTCCTTTATGGCTACTCTTCGGTCGAACCGGTCGATTGGCTCATCCCGGCGTTTCACTGGGATGCGGAAGTCGTCGCCGTCCATGACATCGAGGCCGGTGCCCACGTCGGTTACGGTACGGGCTACACGGCCGAGACGAATGAACGCATCGCTGTGCTCTCGGTCGGTTATGGCGACGGACTTATGCGAGCCCGGCGCTTCTTACCGGCCCACATCGAAGGACGGGCCTATCCGTTCATCAGCAACATCTTCATGAGCCACAGTTTTTTACGCGTCGATGACACGATTCAAGTCGGAGACCGTGTGGAGCTGTACGGCCATCTCACGAAAATCGATGACGTGACCCGCACCGGGCACGCCAACAATTCAGAACAATTATGCGCACGCTCATGGCGTGTCCCGCATCGCTTTGAAGGAGGCAATGTATGTACACCACCAACCAATCAGTTTGTATGATCGAAGGCGTGTCCGTCCGTGAACTTCAAGCGACGTACGGGACACCGCTCTATATCATGAGCGAGCCTGAACTTGAGCGTCGCCTCGCCCTCGTCCGTAACGCGTTCCTCGACAAGTATCCGAACACATATGCGCTCTACGCATCAAAAGCGATGTCGATCGCGGCCGTGTACGACAAAGTGATGGCAGCGGGCTTAAGCATCGACGTCGTCTCACGCGGTGAGATGTTCGTCGCGCTCCACGCAGGTGTCCCGGCTGACCGGATTCACGTCCACGGGTCGAACAAGACGGTGCAGGACATCACGTTCGCACTCGAGAACGGCATCACCCATTTCACGATTGACAATATGCGCGAAATCGGACTGTTGTCGGGCCTCGCTGTCGAACACGATGTCGACGTCGACGTCCTGCTCCGCATCGTCCCACAAGTCGTCGGAGGCGCCCATGAGGCGATTCAGACGGGTGGGGTCGACACGAAGTTCGGCTTCCCGACCCACGACGACACGTATCTCGAAGCGATCAAGGCGACGCTGCAGGCGGAACGTCTGCATTTGCAAGGCATCCACTGTCACGTCGGCTCGCAGATTCAAGAACCGACGTTGTTCATCAATACCGTCAAGACGATGGTCAACTTCATCGAGACGATCCGTCAAGAGACAGGATACACGGCCGACGTCTTGAATATCGGTGGTGGCTTCGGTGTCGCCTATCTCGAGTCGGACGACCCGCTCGACTTCGCCGACACGATGACACAAGTGATGGACACGCTCGTCGCGGAAGTAGAACGCTTCGGCTTTCCGCTCCCGAAAATTGGGATCGAACCAGGCCGTTGGCTCGTCGCCAACGCCGGCGCGACGCTCTATGAAGTCGGGACGGTGAAAGAAGTGAGCGGTGTCCGCACGTACGTCTCGGTCGACGGAGGCATGACGGATAACATTCGTCCCGCCCTCTATGATGCCGAGTATGATGTGATTGTGGCGACACGGATGGATGAGCCGAAGACGATTGAAGCAAAAATCGTCGGGGCGTGTTGCGAGTCGGGAGACATCATCTCGAACCGTTCGCTCATCCCGCCGGTCGAAGCTGGCGATCTCCTCCTCGTCAAAGCGACGGGAGCGTACAATTTCTCGATGGCGAGCAACTATAACCAGATGCTCCGTCCGGCCGTCGTGTTCGTGAAAGACGGGACACATCGTCTCGTCGTCCGCAGACAGACGCTCGAGGACTTGGTCGCCTGTGAGGTCGTCGGGCAATCGACATGATAGAACGAACGCATTCCTGACTCAGGGATGCGTTCTTTTTGTCGAAGTCATTCTCCTTCAAATGAGAAATGTTTTCAATTATGATGGAATAGATAACAGAGGGGGAAGTGACTTCAATGGAAAAGACAGCAGGACAACAGTTGATCGAGTCGCGGCGGACGATTCGGATGTTCACGGAAGAACCGATTGCGACGAAAGTACTCTATGAGTTGTTGGCATCGGCGCATCAGGCACCATTTCATAACAAAGTCGAACCGTGGAATCTCTATTTGTTCAACGGGGATGGAAAAGACGTCTTGCTTCAGGCGCTCGAACCGGCGTTTCAAGATGGACCAGAGGCGAAGCGCGAGAAAATCGCGGGACGCATCCGGAACGCGGCAGCTTGCGTCTACGTGACGACGAAGCATTTCGAGACGGACAAAGGGAAGAAAGATGCGCTGCTCGCGACGGCGACGATGATTCAAAACTTTCATTTATTATGTAGTGAGCAACAGATCGGCCTCGTCTGGCGGACGGGCGGTATTTTTGAGGATGTCAGGCTTCAAGAGATGATTGGGGCTGAGGGTGAGACGTTTGTCGGACTGCTCCAGCTCGGTCGTTACGAAGACGTACCGCCTACGAAGCAACGTCAATCGATTGACGCTTGCTTGACGATTTTTGAGTGAACGAAAAGGTCCGAGCGTAGGTGACTACGATCGGACCAGTATTTATAGGTCAATGCGACTGAGCCGTTCATGTGAGCGCTCAGTTTATTTTTTTAACTTGGTTGCGAGCCAGTCTTGAATGACATTCGTTGGAATCATTGTGTTCACGTTCCCTTAACTTTAGTTTCTTCCTCTTTAGTATTATCCGATTGCAATCGTTCCCAAACCTCTCGATGTGTTCCTTGCAGCGTATCGTCGAACGAATCCTCGATATGCAGACAATAGCTTGGGTTAATGGACGAGGCGTACAAGTCTAACATGAGTTCGGCATGGTTTGGATACATTACAATTGGCCCCTTTCGACACGTCGGCTTGACTACATCCTCAGTATACAAAGGAAACATGAAGAAAAATCGGGATAATCGTTAACAATTTATGAATCTTGTAAACGCTTTCACAATCTTTGTGTCGATGTGAGTGGCTCGCATGTCGTCAAGTACTGCTCAGCCCGTTTCGCGTATTTGTTGACGGTCCGTTCCATGATGAAGCGATCCTCGTCATTGAGCGGACGGACGACTTTGGCGGGCACGCCCATGACCATGACGCCCTCCGGGATTTGCATGTTCGGTGTGACGAGAGCACCAGCGGCGATGAACGAGCCCTTCCCGATTTTTGCCCCGTCGAGAACGGTGGCATGCATCCCGATGAGACAACCTTCTTCAATCTCACAGCCGTGAATCATCGCCATATGTCCGATGGAGACGCGGTCATGGATGATGGTCGGGGAACCTTCATATTGGTGGACCATCGATCCGTCTTGGATATTCACGTAAGAACCAATTTGAATCGGTCCTTCATCGCCGCGGATGATCGTATTGAACCAGACGCCGGAATGGGCGCCAATCGTGACATCGCCGATGACGTGCGCCCCTGGTGCGATGAACACCGTCTTATCAACATGTGGAATCAATTCTCCTAATTTGTATTGCATATGTGTAACCCCTTTCAAACGGATATGCTTTCATTGTCGCATAAGTTGAAAAAGAAATTGCACCGGAAAGATTATTCTTGTTAAGATAGTAAAAATACGTAGAAAAAAGGAGACACACAGATGGAGAAACAACATTTGATCGACGTCGCGGCGAAAAAAAAGAAAGCAGCGGTCGTCTTTAAAGATGTGGCGGTCATCGACGTCTACAGCCGTGAGACGATTCGCACCGACGTCGTCGTCGACGCCGGCTATATTGTGGCCATTGGGGACGGCTACGAAGGGGAGACCGAATACCATGACCCGTCTTGGACGCTCGCACCGTCATTCATCGATGCGCATGTCCACATCGAGTCGTCGATGGTACCTCCTCACGAGTTCGCCAAAGCGGTGCTTCCGCTCGGGGTGACGACGGTCATCGCCGATCCGCACGAGATTGCGAACGTGAACGGGGCACTCGGCATCGAGTATATGCTCGCCGACGCTAAAGGGTTGCCGCTCGACGTGCGGATGATGCTCCCGAGCTGTGTGCCGGCGACGCCGTTCGAGCACGCCGGGGCGAAGCTATACGCCGAGGACTTGGCCCCGTTTTTAGGGGACCCGGGCGTCCACGGTCTCGGCGAGGTGATGGACTATCCGTCCGTCGAGTCGGGGAGTGCGGATATGCTTCAAAAGATCGCACAAACCGAACACGTCGGGAAAGTCGTCGACGGTCATGCCTCAGGTCTTGGCCCGGATCAGTTGAACGTGTATCGCACGGCCGGCATCATGACCGATCATGAATGTACGACGGCTGAGGAGGCGCTCGAACGGGTGCGGCGCGGCTTTTACGTTCAAATTCGTGAAGGGTCGGTTGCCCGGAACGTGGAAAAAGTCAGCCGGGCCATCACGGAGAGCAACGCCCACCGGTTCTTATTCTGTACGGACGATAAGCATTTGGACGATCTCGTCGCCGAAGGCGGGATCGACTACAACATTCGCATGGCGATCAAACAAGGTGTCAAACCAGAAACGGCCTATGCCATCGCTAGTCTGCACGCGGCCGAGGCATACGGACTCAAAGATGTGGGTGCCGTCGCTCCGGGCAAACGAGCAAACTTTGTGATCTTGTCAGACGTCCAATCGGTAAAAATCGAAACCGTCTACGTGAACGGGGAAGTCGTCGCCAAAGATGGCAAGGCGACGTTCGAAGCCGACGGGATTGAAGTGCCGAAACCGATGAAAGGTGAGCTCAAACTACCCGATTTGACGGCGGACTCGTTCCGTCTAGCCGTGAAAGAAGAAGCGGTCGATGTGATTCAAGTATTGCCGAACAGTCTCTTGACGAAGCGACAGCGTCTTGTCTTCACACCTGACGCGTCCGGAGCCGACCTCGCCCAAGACATTGCCACGCTCGCCGTCATCGAACGCCACCACGGGACGGGTCATATGGCCCTGGCACCGGTGACAGGGTTCGGCTTGAAGCGGGGTGCGCTCGCGGCGACGGTCGCCCATGATAGCCACAACCTCGTCATCGCCGGGGTGAGCCCAGACGACATGTTGCTCGCTGCCGAAACACTTGAAAAAGTGGGCGGTGGTGTCGTCGCGGTGTCAGAAGGGAAGGTGCTGGCGGTCTTGCCGCTCGAAATTGGAGGACTCATGACGAAACGTCCGTATGCGGAAGTGGCGGACGTGCTCGAACAGTTGAACGATGCGCTCGACGTCGTCGGCGCCCATCGTCATTTCAATCCCTATTTGACGATGTCATTCCTTGCGCTCCCGGTCATCCCGGATTTGAAGTTGACCGATATGGGACTATTCGATGTGACGACGTTCTCATTCATCGAGTCGTAAGTCAGTCTAACGTATGATTTTTGTTAAGAACGACCCGAAACGATTGAACGCTCTTGGTTAAGTTGGTATAGTTACGACAAGTTTCATCGGTACAAATGGAAAGGGGGGATATAACAGATGGAACAAGTTGCTTACAACAGGTCGTATGATGAACATGAGGATTTGATCAATTCTGTGTATCGTGCCTTCCAGGATCGATGTGAAGAATTGCCTGACGAGACGCGGACGAAACGGCGGTTGCGTCAACTCGTCTTACTGACGATTAAAGACCATACATCGTCACACGCCGAACGATTCGTCTTGTATCATTTCTTTAGTGATTTCTTTAAAGCGGTCGAGTCTGACGATCAAGCCGCACTCGCTGTGTTAAAACAAATCATCCGAGATGAAAAAAACTATTGATTAGTCACTATGACCTATGATAATTTAGACGTAACTTTAAATGAATATTCGTGCTATCGATGAGGTAGAGGTGCGATGCTGATGAGTAAGTAGTCCGAGGATGACAACGGTGAAGACTACAGAAAGGCAAGATCGCCGAAGTGTAAAGTCATGTCTCTGACTTTGTGCTGGGCTGACGGGAAATACCCGTCAGACTGCCATACATATTTATGTATGGAGCGCTCCAAGTCGGCTAAGAAAGACGGAACATCCAGCGAGGGTGTCGGCTTTGTTGCCGATGCCCTCGCTTTGCGTTTTTTTAAGCATAGGGGGCCTCATCTCAAACAGAAGAGGAGGAAATCAGCATGGTAGATTATTCAACTTCGGTACTATCACTCGTACCAGCTTTACTCGCCATTATTATGGCCATCACAACACGGAAAGTCATTCCGTCACTCGGTGTCGGGATTATCGCAGGGGTGCTACTGCTTCACAATTTCAACCCGCTCGAATCGATTCAGTATTTATGGTCAAACATCATCGCGCTATTTTGGGCGGATGGGGCCATCAATGAATGGAACGTGCTGTTGATCGCGTTCTTGCTCTTGCTTGGCATCTTGTCATCCATCATTCAAACGTCGGGCGGAGCCCGTGCGTTCGGAGAATGGGCCGCTTCTAACGTCAAAACGGCTCGTGGCGCTCGGCTCGTCTCGTTCGGTCTTGGGATTTTGATTTTCATCGATGACTATTTCAACAGTCTTGCCGTCGGGAATATTAGCCGACCGCTGACGGACCGGAAAAAAGTATCACGCGCAAAACTCGCTTATACGATCGATTCCACGGCAGCACCGGTCTGTGTCATCAGCCCGCTCTCGAGTTGGGGAGCGTACATCATCGCCATCATCGCAGGAATTCTTGCGAAGTACTCAATCGACAGCTACTCGTCATTCTCAGCGTTCATCCAAATCATCCCGATGAACTTCTATGCCATCTTCGCACTTATGTTGACGGCGTATGTCGCTTACACGGGACTCGCGATCGGACCGATGCGTACACATGAGCTACGTGCCCTTCAAGGAGAGCTCTACGATTCATCGAAAGGCGCACCGATGGGGATGAGTGAAGATATTAAAGAACACGATGGCGGGAAAGTCCGCGACTTGATTGTCCCAATCATCGTGTTGATCATTGCCACTGTTTCAGCCATGTTGTACACAGGCGGACAAGCGCTTGCTGCCGATGGTCAAAGCTTCTCGCTTCTCGGTGCGTTCGAGTCGACAGATGTGACACGGTCACTCGTGACCGGTGCCGTCATCAGCTTGCTCGTTGCGCTCTTGCTCTTGATTGGTCGTAAAATTCCAGCTAAAGACTACGGTCATGCGACGTGGGCCGGTATCCGTGCCATGTGGCCCGCCGTACTCATCTTGCTCTTTGCCTGGACGATCATTGCCGTCATCGGAGATATGAAAACGGGTGATTACTTGGCAAGTTTTGTCACAGATTCGATTGCAGCGTCTTACTTGCCGCTCATCTTGTTCGCGATCGCTGGTCTGATGGCGTTCTCGACAGGGACGAGCTGGGGGACGTTCGGTCTCATGCTTCCAATCGGGGCAGACTTGATTATGGCCGTCGATCCGGAACTGTTGCTCCCGACACTCGCGGCGGTGCTCGCTGGTGCGGTGTTCGGTGACCACTGCTCACCGATTTCGGATACGACGATCCTCAGTTCGACGGGTGCCGGATCGCACCATATCGACCACGTGTTGACACAACTTCCATACGCGTTGATTGCGGCTGGTGTGTCAGCGGTCGGGTATTTGGTCCTCGGGATCACAGGCTCGATGTGGATCGGCTTCTTCGCGGCATTCGCGACGTTTGTCGTGGTCCTTGTCATCGCGCAAATCATTTCTAAACGCGGACGCGTGCCAGCTGATATGCGCGCTGAACGCGAAACGTAATTCATCTAGATTAAAGGCGTGCCACCGCTCTAAACTGTACCCTGAGTAGTAGACACTAAAAAAAAGTCTACTGCTCAGGGTTTTTGTGTACACTGGACTAAATCATATTGGGAGTGAATTCGAGTGTCGAAGAAGATATTTACGTCAAAAGAAATAGATGCGCTAGCCGCAAATCCTTACGTTAAATCTGTGAGCCCGAAAGGGATCACGTATACCGATGAGTTTAAGGAACTTTTTATAGCACAGACGTTGGAAGGAAAGTTCCCTGTGGAAATCTTCCGGGGATGTGGATTCGATGTGGAGGTACTCGGTGAACGGCGTATGAGTTCTTGTAAAAATCGTTGGACACGAGCTTACCGAAAAGATGGGGTAATGGGGCTGCGCGATACACGATCAAGTAATTCAGGACGTTGGAGAGATAAAGAGCTGTCGACAGAAGAACGGTACGCGAAGCTCGAGGCCGAAAACAAACTGTTGAAAGCAGAGGTCGAACTATTAAAGGAGATCCGCCTGGCGGAAGGGAGAGGAAAGCTGGACTTAACGCATCGCAAAAGTATGAGCTGATTCAAGGTGTCATCATCAAGCACAAAATGAAGGGGATGGTCAGCCATCTCTGCCAGGTGGCCGGGGTGTCACGTCAGGGATACCACGCCTATTTCTCGGAACGGAGGAGACAGACCAGACAGGAGCGCGAATCGAAAGACGTGGCTCTTCGTGACCTCGTTCTGAAGGCGTTCCACTTCAAGAAGCGCAAGAAGGGTGCTAGGCAGATCAAGATGGTGCTGTCTGGTCATTTCGGTGTGACGATGAACCTGAAGTGTATCCGACGTATCATGCGGAAATACAACATCGTGTGTCCAATCCGCAAGGCGAAGCCATACAAACGGCTCATTAAGGCGACGGCCGAGCACCGGGTGGTGCCGAATCGCCTCAAACGCGAATTCAAACAGGGCACTCCCTACAAGGTGCTTCTCACCGATATCACCTACATATTTTACGGGAACGGTAAGCGAGCCTATCTTTCGACCATCGTGGACGGTTCGACCAATGAGGTACTGGCGCATCAACTCTCTGAGAACATCAATCTCGACATTGTATTGGATACGTTGAAGCGTTTACGGAAGAACCGGAGGATTCGCTTGGACAAGGACGCATTCATCCATTCAGATCAAGGAGGGCACTACACGAGCCCGACCTATCAGAAAGAGGTGAAGCGTATGAAGCTAGGTCAATCCATGTCCCGACGGGGCAACTGTTGGGATAACGCTGTCCAGGAATCATTCTTTGGACATTTCAAGGATATCGTCGAGTTAAAGGCCTGTACCACGTTCGATTCACTACAGCGTGAAATCCGAAAAACCATTAACTATTACAACCATCATCGTTATCAATGGAACATGAAAAAGATGACTCCCGTACAGTACAGGAATCATCTCCTTGAATCAGCATAAGTTTTTTTATTAATGTCCTTTACAAGGGGTACAGATTACTCGTGGCACGCCTCTTTTTTGTATTGGCATAGGTGTCGATGCACAAACAAGCCCTGCCACAGGAGTGACAGGGCTTGCTGATTAGTTGACGTCCAACCACTTGAAGCTAGCGTCAGCTCCGAACGGATGGCGGTGCATGTTTTGAATGTTTGAGCGTTCGAGGTACGCTTCACCTTTTTGATAGATCGGTGCGATCGCGAAGTCATCTTCGAGCAAGATGCGTTCTGCTTCTTGCATCGTTTCCCAACGTTTCATTTGATCAGCTTCTTGTTTCGCGCTTTGGATCAATTTATCGTACTCGTCGTTCGAGTAGGCCATCCGGTTGAACGGACCGTCCGTTACCCACATGTCGAGGTACGTCATTGGATCCTGGTAGTCAGGGCCCCAGCCAGCAGCTGAGACGTCGTACTCACCTTTACCTTCAAGGTCAAGGAAGTTTTTGAACGGCTGTTGCTTGATGTTGAGCGTGAGGCCAGGGAGGTTCTTCTCGAGCTCACCTTTGATGTACTCGTTGACTTTCTTGAACGCTTCTTCATCACGTGAGAGGAATTCAAGTTCGATCGTTTCGACGCCAAGCTCGGCAAGACCTTTATCCCATGCCGCTTTCGCTTCGTCGACGTTGTAGCTTTGAAGGTCTGGATACTTCTCGCGGAAGTCGGCTCCGTCTTCTGTGAACGTGAAGTCTTTCGCGACGATATAGTTGGCCGGCTGTGAGCCGTCTGTCAAGATGACGTCTGTGACACCTTGCTTATCGAAGCCTTTCGCGAGCGCCTCACGAATGTTGACGTTTTGGAGTGCTTCGTTTTTCTGGTTGAAGCGAAGGAAGTTGATGCGTGCGTCGGCACGAGTCTTGAACTCTTCGCTGTCTTGGAATTGTGGTACGAATTCAGACGACAAGAGCGTGTAGTCGACTTCGCCCGATTCGAACAAGTTGACACCCGTCGCGACTTCTTTGACGACTTTGACGTTGATCGTCTCCATCTTGACGTTTTCAGCATCCCAATAGTCCGGGTTCTTTTTGTACACCCAACCTTCGTTGTCTTGCCAGCTGTCTAAGACGTAAGGCCCGTTGTAGAGCGTCTTATCGACCGCGCTCGCGAACGACTCGCCTTGCTCTTCGACGAATTCTTGCTTTTGTGGCATGTACGTCGGGAACCCTGTCAACCCGAGGAAGTAAGGGGCTGGTGCTTCCAATTGAACTTCGAGCGTCTTCTCGTCGACCGCTTTCGCGCCAAGCGTATCGAGTTCTTCTTCGCCTGCGAGAATCTTATTGGCGTTTTTCAAATCTTGAAGGATATACGCGTACTCGGCACCTGTCTCAGGATTGAGGGCACGTTTCCATGAGTAGACGAAATCTTCAGCTGTGACCGGTGAACCGTCTGACCAATTCGCGTCACGCAATTTGAAGGTGTATGTAAGTCCATCTTCTGAAATTTCTACGTCTTCAGCAATTCCCGGTACCGGTTGGTTATTTTCATCCAGACGATACAGTCCCTCGAAGACGTTGTTCGTCACGATGACCGATGTCGAGTCCGTTGTGAGCGTCGGATCGAGCTGTGGTAAATCTGTCGCCGAGACGAGCGTGATTTCCTTCTTCGCATCACCCGATGATGATCCGTCCGACGAGCTCGACGATGATTCTTCTCCGCCGCCACATGCTGCTGTCGCAAGCAAGGCGACACCCGATAAAGCTAACCATTTTTTGTTGCGCATTGTGTTACCTCCCGAAAATTCTGATTGTTTCGAATATATTGCAATTAAACTACAAACAAGATGAATAGGCAATAAAATTTTTTTAATTATTCGAAAATATAAACATTAGTGAAACACCTATCTAAACGCCTTTGGTTTCAGTAGAATAAGGAAATCGTCGAATGATTATACATTATTGATGAATAGTTATTCGTCAGACGTCAACTTGCTTTGGAGGGTTTTTGAATGAAGTCACAGTCAGCCGGAATCGGCTTTTTTGGACTCGCTGCCATGGTCATCGGAACGATGATTGGCGGAGGGGCATT
Organism: Exiguobacterium mexicanum; assembly: GCF_005960665.1. GTDB lineage: Bacteria > Bacillota > Bacilli > Exiguobacteriales > Exiguobacteriaceae > Exiguobacterium > Exiguobacterium mexicanum_A. Next base: position 2,226,606 of record NZ_CP040676.1, on the reverse strand, counting down.
TAATTTACCGGGAGCGATGGCGCAAGGTGCCGGGGTCGGATCGGTGTTAATCGGTTGGACGATTACCGGCATCGGGATGGTCATGCTCGCGTTCGTGTTTCAATTTCTAGCCAATACACGTCCTGAACTCGAGGGCGGCATATACGCCTATGCGAAAGAAGGGTTCGGCAAGTTTGTCGGATTCAATAGTGGGTGGGGCTACTGGATGTCGGCGTGGATTGGGACGGTGGCGAACATCACGTTGATCTTTAGCACGCTCAGTTATTTCTTCCCGATCTTTTCGGCAGAGCATCGGGCGTTTCGATTGATTATGAGCGTGATCGTGATTTGGGGGCTGTTCTGGATCATCTCGCGAGGGATGAGAGAAGCGGCACTCCTCAATATCGTCACGACAATCGCGAAGCTCGTCCCAATCTTTTTATTTATCATCCTTATCTTGTTCGCTTTCCGGATCGACACGTTCCAAATCGACTTTTGGGGTCAGTCGGGCTTCAGCTGGTCACAGGTGTTCCCGCAAGTGAAATCGACGATGCTCGTAACGTTATGGGCGTTCGTCGGCATCGAAGGAGCGGTCGTCTTATCATCACGGGCCCGTCATAAACGAGATGTCGGACGAGCGACGGTGATCGGACTGGTTGGGACACTCGTCATTTATATGATGATCTCAATCATATCGTTCGGGGTGATGACCCAAGAGCAACTCGCGTTACTGGCGGAACCGTCGATGGCGTATGTGCTTGAGGCGGTCGTCGGTCCCGTCGGTGCGACACTCATCAATATCGGCCTCCTCGTCTCGCTCTCAGGTGCGTTGCTCGGGTGGACGATTCTCGCGACAGAGATTTCTTATGTGGCAAGTCGCGACGGGGTGTTCCCGAAATTGTTCAATCGGCTCAATCGGAATGAGACGCCGGTGAGTGCCTTGTTCATCACGCAAGTCTTCACACAACTCGTCACTATCATTGCACTCTTCTCCGAACAGACCTATTTGGTGCTCTCGAGCATTGCCGGGATTGCGGCCCTCGTCCCGTACTTGTTTTCCGCCTTGTTCGGTTGGAAAGAGGCACGACGCACAGGGACGCACTCGATGCTTGTCATGTCGGGCATCGCGACCGTTTACGCGGCATGGCTCCTCTATGCGTCGGGTGTCGAATATATGCTCATCGCGATGATTCTTTACGCGCCGGGCGTGTTCGTCTTCATGCTAGCCGAACGTGAACAGGGCCGTCCGTTCCTGAGCCGTCTGCAATATATGATTGCAGTCGTCATCCTGTTGGCGGCCACGTACGGCGTCTATGGACTATGGACGGCCACGATCAGCCTATAAAAAAAAGTCATCGAACGTCGTGAAGACGTCCGATGACTTTTTTATTGCTTTCCGCCCGTTAACAGGCGAACGACTTCGATTGGAGGCATCGGCTTGGCGTACAAGAAGCCTTGGAACGAATCGCAGGCAGTTTGCTTCAAATGATCGAGCATCTCTTGGTCCTCGACGCCTTCGGCGACGACGTGCAGATGTAGGCTCTTGCCGAGATGGACGATGACATCGAGCAAGTGCGACTTCGAGGCGAGCCAATCGTCTAAAAAGACTTTATCGATTTTCAGCTCGTCGACCGGGAACGACTTCAAGTATTGGAGTGAAGAGAATCCAGTTCCAAAGTCGTCAATCGACAGGCGATAGTCGAGCCGCTTGATTTGATTCATCCGGGAGATGATTTCATCCGTCTGTTGCATGACGAGACTTTCCGTGATCTCGAGAATGATGTCGGACGGGTTTAAATTGAGCTGTTGCTTGATATTTCGGAGCGTATTGATGAAGCTGTCGCTCCGGAATTGGTTCGGTGAAATGTTGACAGCCATCGACAACGGATAATCGACGAGTCGTTGCCATGCTTTCAACTGTTTGGCGGCCTCAAGGATGACCCAGTTATTAATCGGGACGATCAGCGCCATCTCCTCGGCGAGCGGGATGAACTCCGACGGCGGGATTTGACCGAGCTCATCGTGATGCCAACGGAGAAGTGCCTCGAACCCGATGAGCCGGTCGGTCTTCAACTCGAACTTTGGTTGATATTCCAAATAAAAGTGTTTTTCCTCGAGCGCTTGATAGAGCGCTTTTTCGATATGGATTTGACGTGAGAACGCGTCGTCCATGTCTTTCGTGACGAACTGAATCGTGCCGACGCCAATCCGTTTCCCTTTGAACAAGGCGCTTTCGGCACGCGTATACAGTTCTTCTAATGAAGATGTGGCCGATGGATAGAAGACACAACCGATGGAAATCGACACCATGATCGAGTGATGATAAATCCGGAACGGTCGTTGCAGTTCATGTTGCAATTGACGCAACAACTGGAACACTTCCTCTTTCGACTCTTCAAAGAACAGAAGTCCAAACAAGCCGCCCGACGGATGGAACATGACGCTCGTCTCAGGCATGAACTGAGTGGCCCGGTCTTTGATTTGGACGAGTAGTTCGTTGCCGACACGGGAGCCGAACGATTCGTTGATGATTTTAAAGCGATCGATGTCGAACAAGGCGACATGGACCAAACCATCCCTTTGATCGACAGTTTTCAAGACGTGGGCATATTGGCGAAGCCACCCTTTTTTATTTAATAGACCGGTCAAATCGTTATGATAGGCGAGGTAGTTGACCTCTTGCTCGAGCCGTTTTTTATCCGAGACGTCAAATCCGAAGGCGGTATATTGCACGACTTCGCCTTCTTCGCTCAAGATTGGGACGACCGTCAAATTGAGCCAGCACGTGTTCGCCGTATGACGTTCCGAGCGGATGGGCATCTCGCCGTTCCAAATACGGTCGGTCGTAAGCGCTTGAAGCACGTCCTCGGCGATCGGGTCATTCTCGAATGACGGATGGATGAGCTCGAACCAATTACGACCGATAAATTGGTGGTCGGGGGCCCCGATCAATCCGCATAACAACGGGTTGACCTCGGTGATTTCCCCATACGCGTTCGCAGCCAGATAATAAGTCGACTGCTCAATCATCGCCTGAAAATGATGGAGTAAGTTGAACTGTTCCGTGCTGATGAGCGGACTAAATCCTTTCGGTAAAAAGGCTAAAAAATAGCCGGTGAAATCGTTGATGGAAAAGGATTGTAAATAGGCGGTCGCATAGACGACCGAACCGTTTTTATGTTTGAACGGCGTCATCGCCGTCGTCGAGAACGGATATTGAAGGAGCAGTGGCGACCACGTCTCGAGCGTATGCTCTAAGTGCTGGACGACCGGGAGTGAGTGGTGAAGGACCTCGTCCCGTTCCCATCCGAAGAGCGTTTCCGCATGCTCGTTCCAAAGAAGGACGTTGCCGTCGAGGTTGATGTAACAGCATGGGACAGATAAAGCATCGATGAACTCGTCAATCGGCAAATCGCGCAATGAAGCCACAGCATTTCCTCCAATCTACATCAAATGAATCGTACTCTACGTTCAGTGTACCTTATTTTCCCAACCCGAGGAATGGGCAAGTTGGTCGTTGTCAAAAGAAAGACGGTCATCATATACTGAAGAAGTAAGATAGTTTTTTGATAAGGGGGAAATCAAATGTCAAAGACACAAGAAGTGATTGAATTGACAGAGAAGTTCGGGGCGCACAACTATCATCCACTTCCAATCGTCATTTCGGAAGCGAAAGGGATCTGGGTGACGGATCCAGAGGGGAACCACTACATGGATATGTTGAGTGCCTATTCGGCCGTCAACCAAGGTCATTGTCATCCGAAAATCATCCAAGCGCTAAAAGATCAGGCGGATAAAATCACGCTGACGTCACGTGCGTTTTACAATGATCAACTCGGTCGTTTCTACAAAAAAGTGGCAGCGCTTACAAACAAAGAGATGGTGTTGCCGATGAACACGGGTGCGGAAGCAGTCGAAACGGCTGTCAAAGCATCACGTCGCTGGGCGTATGAAGTGAAACAAATCCCAGGCCAAGCGGAAATCATCGTCTGCTCGGGCAACTTCCACGGCCGGACGATGGCGGCGGTGTCGATGTCGACAGAAGCGGAATATCAACGCGGATTCGGGCCGCTATTGCCAGGGTTTAAAGTCGTGCCGTACGGTGACATCGATGCGTTCGAGGCGGCCATCACTGAAAACACGGCGGCGTTCATCGTCGAACCGATTCAAGGCGAAGCCGGCATCATCATCCCACCGGCTGGTTATTTGAAACGTGCCAGCGAACTGTGCCGGCAGCATAACGTGTTGTTTGTGGCCGATGAGATTCAATCAGGGCTCGGTCGCTCAGGTAAATGGTTCGCCATCGAATGGGAAGATGTGGAGCCAGATATGTATATTCTCGGAAAAGCGCTCGGGGGCGGCGTGTTCCCGGTATCGTGTGTGGCGGCCAATGAAAACGTCTTGAGCGTATTCAATCCAGGATCACACGGTTCGACGTTCGGAGGGAATCCGCTCGCGGCGGCCGTGTCGATCGCGTCACTCGAAGTGTTAGAAGAGGAGCAGTTGCCAGAACGTTCCCTCGAACTCGGCACATATTTCATGGATCGTTTGAAATCAATCGACAATCCACTCATTAAAGATGTGCGCGGTCGCGGTCTGTTCATCGGGATCGAATTGACGGAAGCAGCCCGTCCATACTGTGAGGCGCTTAAAGAACGCGGCCTGCTCTGCAAAGAGACGCATGAGACGGTGATTCGTTTGGCGCCACCACTCGTCATCACGAAAGAAGAGCTCGATGAGGCGTTCGAGGCGATTTCAGCCGTGTTCGCACCAGCCGCTATTTCGTGATTGCGCATCGCTTGTTATAATGAATACAGACTTAAACACCTGTCTCGCGACGTGCTCGCGGCAGGTGTTTTTTTGAAGGGAGACGGGGCCATGCTCTATGTATACGTCGGCTTGGCGGGAGCGCTCGGTGCCTTGGCACGTTATGGGATCGGGACAGGCATCGAGACGTTTTGGATCGGTCTGTTTCCGCTCGGGACGCTGCTCATCAATTTATCAGGAAGTTTCGCGCTCGGTTGGCTGACACACTTTCTGTTTCGGTCCGGACGTCTCTCTCCGAGTGTCGTCACCGCGGTCGGGACAGGGTTCATCGGCTCGTTTACGACGTTCTCGACATTCAGTGTGGAGACGATTGAATTGTTAGAGGCTGACGCATTCGGTTCAGCTCTGCTTTATGTGACGCTCAGTCTCGGACTTGGGCTGTTCAGTTCATGGCTCGGATTTTGGTTTGGGCGGCGACGGTTCGATCGGGCTGTCATGCGAGAGGGGGGAGTACGATGACGCTTCTCGTCATCATGATCGGCGCGTTCTTCGGGGCGATGGCACGATTCGGGGTCGGTCAGTTCGTCAAAACCCGGACGACATCGGCGTTTCCGTGGGCAACGCTCATCGTCAATGTGACTGGTTCGTTTGGACTTGGGTATTTATACGGGGCGAGTGTTCACCAAACGCTCATGCTCGGTATCGGTGTCGGCTTTCTCGGTTCGTTCACGACGTTCTCGACGTTCAAGCTCGAAGTGATGCGGTTCGTCGCCAAAGACTGGCTTCGTTTCGGGATGTATTTGCTTGCGACCTATGTACTTGGTCTGTTGGCTGCCTATCTCGGTTATCATCTGCCATGAAAAATCCCTCGGAAACTTGTTCCGAGGGATTTGCTTTATTCGCTAAGTTGCAGTTTTTCAGCACAGGATGGGCACGTGTTCTCGTAAGACTCGCACTGCTCATCCATCTGTTTCCCGCATTCTTGACACGTCTTGTCCGGTAACTTCCGATAAAATTCGACGGAAGATTCAAGTCGGCTTGCCCATTCATTCATTGTAACTGCCCCCTTTATTTAAGTAACGTAGCTGTTATGTTGTTTTGATTGTATTATAACAGTGGTGTATAAGTCAATAATAATATATAACAGATTTATAAATCGGATTTTGTTAGAATGAGAGTACAGAAAACGAGGTGAGACGGATGAAAGCACCCCAGTGTGAAACAATCGCCATTCAAAGTGAAGATGTGACGGTGTTACAACGGGCACTGACAGACCTAGATGCGGTTCGAGTCAGCCGATTGTTCAAGGCGTTCGCCAATCCAACCCGGCTCAAAGTGTTGTACGTCCTGACGTTAGAACGGGAACTGTGCGTCTGTGACGTGGCGGCCGTGATCGGACATTCAAACGCGACGGCGTCGCATCATTTACGGACGTTGCTCGAGCAAGGGCTTGTCAAATATCGAAAAGAAGGAAAAGTCGTCTACTACTCACTCGACGATGATCACGTCCGGCTACTCGTCGAGATCGCGATGGCCCACAGTGCCGAACAAATTGATGCGTGACAAAGAGCCAGCTGGGATTCCAGTCGGCTCTTTTTTCGGTTGTAATTGTGATGGAACAGCGTTACGATATATTCAAATGAATGTTTGAATGTAAAGGGGCGAGATAATTATGAAACGGGATGTATTACCTGTCGAAGGGATCACATGTACGAACTGTGCCGCCAAAATCGAGAAAAGCGTGACGGGAGAGGACGGTGTCGCCGCTTGTCAAATCGATTTTGCGACAAGTCGAATGATTATCGAATGGGATGATTCGAAGGATCACACGAAGACGCTCCGCGCCATCGAAGCAACGATGGGGCGAATTGAACCGGGAGCACATTTTGTCAAAGACGAGGCGGAAGTGCCGATGTCGGGTCGCTTATTGTGGCGGTTTGGCGTCGCGTTCGCCCTGCTGCTCGTCGGTCTGTACACCGATTTGCTCTTTGTGTACGCGATTGCCTATGTGGTCGCAGGCTATGACGTCGTCTATGCCGCAATTCGCAACGTATGGCATCGGGAATGGTTTGATGAAAAATTTTTAATGTCGATTGCGACGATCGGTGCGATTGCGATTGCGGAGTATCCGGAAGCGGTCGCCGTCATGCTGTTCTACCAGCTCGGTGAATACTTCCAAGCGCGGGCCGTCCACGCCTCGCGACGGTCGATTCAATCGCTGTTGAACATGAAACCGACGATTGCGCGCGTGTTCGAAGATGGACGAGAAGTAGAAAAACGTCCTGAAGAGGTCGCAACCGGTAGCATCATCATCGTTCGAGCAGGCGAACAGATCCCGATGGACGGTCGTGTGCTGCGAGGCTCGAGCTCATTGGATACGGCGTCGCTGACAGGTGAGTCGTTACCACGCCCAATCGGTCCCGAGGAAGACGTCCTTGCGGGAATGGTCAACCTTGACGGGCGGCTCGAAATACGAGTCGAACGCCCGGCGACTGAATCGAGCCTGCAAAAAATGATTGCCCTCGTCGAACAAGCGAGCATGAACAAGGCGAGAACGGAACAGATGATCACGCGGTTGGCGAAAGTATACACGCCGGTCGTCGTCGTGCTCGCGGCGGTCGTCGCATTTGTTCCACCACTGTTTGTCGGAAATCTCGAGGAATGGGTATACCGGGCCTTGATTTTCCTCGTCATCAGTTGTCCATGCGCCTTGGTGATCTCGATTCCACTCGGCTATTTCGGTGGGATTGGAGCAGGTTCACGGCGGGGCATCCTAGTGAAAGGCGGCGAATATTTAGATGTGCTCGCCGAAGTCGATACGGTCGTATTCGATAAGACCGGTACGCTCACGACCGGCCGCTTTGAAGTGACCGATGTCGTGACAAACGGGGAGCTGACGACAGACAAGTTGCTTCAGCTTGCCGCCCGTGTTGAGATGGCCTCCACGCATCCGCTCGCAAAAGCAATCGTCGAGCATGCGGGTCCAGTCGCACCGTTCTCGATGATTCAAGAAGAACCGGGATACGGGTTGATGGCGATCGACGGTGAAAACCGCATTTACGTCGGCAGCGCCCGCTATGTTCAAAAATTGGGTTATCCAACCCCGGCGGAGACATCGGGGACGATCGTCCATATCGTCAAAAATGACCGTTGGCTCGGCCGAATCGAGTTGAGAGACCAAGTGAAGCCAGATGCGCAAGAAACGATTCAAGCTTTGAAGCGCTATGGTTATCAGACGGTCATGTTGACCGGGGACCGGCAAGAAGTCGCAGCCGCCGTCGGTTCGGCAATTGGAATCGATGAAGTGAGAAGCGAATTGCTTCCGCATCAAAAAGTCGCAGAAGTCGAACGGTTGGCGGCAACTGGCAAGGTCGCTTTTGTCGGTGACGGATTGAACGATGCGGCGGCGCTCGCACGAGCCGATGTCGGACTCGTGATGGGCGGCGTCGGGAGTGATGCAGCGGTCACGGCAGCCGACCTCGTGCTGATGAACGACGCTCCGCGAGACGTCGTGGCAGCGATTGAATTAAGTAAGCGGACACGGCGGATTGTTTGGCAAAACATCACGTTCGCGTTCGGTATGAAGGCGCTCTTCCTCTTGCTCGGTCTCTTCGGACTAGCCTCGATGTGGGAAGCCGTGTTTGCTGACGTCGGGGTTGCCTTGCTCGCCATCGGGAACGCCGCACGTCTCATTCATTCCAAATAAAAAGACCTCACAATGGAAATTGAGGTCGAGGGATCGTCTCATTGGAGACGGTCTTTTTTTCGTGTTTTGAAGAGGAGAAACAGCAAAACGAGCAGTGCGGCGATGAGCAAGATGGCAATCGACGTGAGGGCTTGAATCAACACATCGATTTGATTCTCGGTCGCGACGAGTTGTTTGCGGATGTCTTCATACTGTAGTTTCTTCAATGCGCGCAAATCTTCGAGGATCGTTTGGCGCTGATCGGTCATCGTCTCGGCTAGCTCGGTCGCGGCCTCGAGATCGCCGCGCTCATAAAAGACAAGCACTTCGGCGGCGCCTTGCTCCCATATTCCGTCACGGTAAAGCAAATCAATCAGCGAGCTCGGTGTGTGCGGGTCGTTCGTGATCGACGTCTTCAACTCTTCAGCTTGCTGGGACATACTGTAATACGATTCTAAAAAACGCCGGTCTTCGTAGGCGAGCAACCCGCGAATGGCGTTGGCTCGTTCAATGTTAAAATACATGATCTCTTCAATGGCATCATAAGAATCGAGGCGTTGACTATGAATCGACTCGAGCTGATGTCTCGTGTCTCGAAGTTGAAACCCAAAACCCGCAAGGATCAGCACGGATAAAAGTGACAACAAGATGAGTAAGGTCAGCCATTTCTGTTGGGACACGGTCATCCCTCCTTCCATACAATCGTACAATATTTACCGATTTCGTCGCAAAATATTTTTTTGGGAAAGGAAAATTTCGGGTAAAGGTATAAAAATATAGTAAAGCGTTTCTTGTTATCGTTTACAATGAAATGAGGAACGATTTCATTCATAAGGAGAATACACATGCCAGAGAACTCATCGTTACGCAAGTTACACCAGGTCTTGAAAGAAAAACGAACGAACATGGAATACGACATTCCGGCCTTGTGGAACCGCCTGCAATTCCCTTCAGAGCCTGTCCGAGATGGCGTCGAACGGGTCAATCCTTACGATTTTTTAATCGAGACGATTGAAAAAGCGATTCTCCCGCATGCGGTCGACGGACGGGATTATCATCAATCGGTCGCCCAAGCGGATGGATATCTTCAAACGGGCGGCGATTGGATCAAGCGTGCCTCCGTCTATTCGATGCAAGTCCGGACCTCGACGTCATGGGATCATGACGGTTCAGGTTATGTCGAGATGGAAAACTCGGTCGGGATGAAGGACACGGGAACGTTCGTCAAAACGCTCGCGCTAATCCCGCACTTGCTTTATATGGGAATTGACACGTTGTTCCTATTGCCGATCTCGCAACATAGCCACAAAAATAAAAAAGGCGAATTTGGTTCTCCTTATGCCGTGCAAGACTTCTTTGGAATCGATGAAGAACTGAAAGAGACGTTGACGGGAGACGGCTTGACGGTCGAAGAAGAGTTCGCCGCGTTCGTCGAGGCATGCCATATGGTCGGAATTCGGGTCGTCATCGATGTCATCCCACGCACATGCGCCCGTGACAACCGTCTCATTCTAGAAAACCCGGAATGGTTTTATTGGATCCCGGTGACGGAACTTGACTACTATCACCCGCCGCACGTGCCCGGTATCGGAGAAAACGTAAAACCAGAGCACGCTTTCTTGCCAATGATTTACGGGTCGGAAGACGTCTGGGCGCATTTGCGTCGCTTCTCGATGGCGCCGAACCTCGTTGACGCGGACAAGTGGGAGACGGTGAAGACGTACTTGCTCGAGCACCCGGAAGAGAACTTGCTCGCGGTCATCGAGCGTGAGTTCGGTTTGACGACCGCTCCAGCTTTTTCGGATTGTATCAATGACCCGCAACCGCCATGGTCGGACGTCACATACTTCCGTCTGTTCCTCGATCATCCGACAGCGGCAGCGCCTTACGTCAGCGAAGCGAACTTGGCTCCGTACATTCTGTTCGATTCGATCAAGTCGAATCAATTCCGGGGCGATCAAATCAATGAGCCGCTATGGGCGATGCTCGCCGATATCATCCCGCACTACCAGCGCGAATTTGGAATCGATGGGGCCCGCATCGATATGGGTCACGCCTTGCCGGTCGATTTGGCACAACGGATCCTTCAACAGCCACGCGCACTCGACGCCAACTTCAGTTTCATCGCTGAAGAATTGATCGAAATCGGAGCGTGGGCAGCGAAAGAAGCGGGCTATAACATGATTATCGGCTACGGGTTCTATAAAGAACCTCGATTCGATACGCATGAGACACACCAGTTCATTTATGACTCACGTTTCTTACCGTTGCCGGTGTTCGCGGCCGGAGAGACAGCGGACACGCGCCGCGTGGCGACACGGGACGGGGGACGGCAAGCGAGTCGCTTGCTCACTGTGTTGAACGGCTTCGTGCCGAACGGGGTCCCGATGACGAACTCGGGGCTCGAACTGTATGAGACGCAACCGATGAACACCGGGCTCGACTGCCGCCCGGAAGAAGCGTACCAACTCTTCCCGACCGATCCGTACTTTGGTAAGCTCGCCTTCTTCGACGCGTATCAGTTCCATTGGGATCACCCGGAACGAGACGAGATGATCGAACTGATGCATCAAGTGGCCGAGGTGCGTCGTCGTTGGTTGGACGTCCTCGTCAACCCGAGTCATTTCGAACCGCTCGCCATGGCACATATGGATGCGCCGTTCATCGGCCTCGCTTGGTTGCGTCCGGATACGAACGAGACGCTTCTCGTCGTGGCCAATACGGATATGTACCAACCGCTGCAAGGGAAAGTCCCGCTCGACGGGGTGCGACGCCGTAACTGGAACGCGAGCCGTTTCGCCGAGATGGTCTACTCACCGACGTCATGGCCGTATGCCGAGCACTCGTTCGATGAGAATTGGGACCTGTGGGTCGATTTGAAGCCGGGCGAAGTCAAAATTTATGAGATGAAATAAGCAAATGCCCCGAATCGGTTTACCGGTTCGGGGCATTTTTTGTCACATCGTCTGCTTCATGTAGTAGATGACAAACTCATTGAGTGGCATCGGTTTCGCATAGCGATAGCCTTGCATCGAATCACAGCCGATTTTCCGTAAGAAATTCTCTTGATACTCGGTCTCGACACCTTCAGCGACGAGTGCCATCCCTAGTTGTCGGGCCATGGCGACGATCGTCGCGGTGACGGTTTGATACTCCCGGTTCTCTTCGAGTTGCATCGTGAACTCGCGCGGAATCTTTAACTCGTCAATCGGATAGCGGACGAGGTAGGCGAGTGAGCTGTAGCCGGTCCCGAAGTCATCGATCGACAGTTTGATGCCGAGCGCCTTGAGTTCGAGGATCCGTGTCAACACCCGGTCGGAATGGTGGGCGGCGACGGTCTCGGTCAATTCGAAGTTGAGTCGGCTCGGTTCGATTGGAAACCGCTCAAACAAAGTCGTCAAATACTCGATTAAATGTTCATCGAACAATTGACGGACGGAGAGGTTGACCGACAATTTCGGCAAATTGATTTCTCCTTGCTCGAAGGCGTACATCAATTGGAACGTCTCATGGATCATCCAGCGACCGAGATCATGGATGTGGCCCGTCTCCTCGGCGATCGGGATGAATTGGCTCGGCGGGATGAAGACCCCATCGCGTTGCCAGCGCATGAGCGCCTCGGCCCCGATGATGGCTTTCGTCGAGGCGTCGACTTGAGGCTGAAGGTAAAGCGAGATCTCGCCTTTTTCAAGGGCGGTGTCGAGCCCTTCCATCAACAGCTTGCGTTCTTCTTTATCCGCACGCAGTTCTGGCGCGAACAGGACGGTCTCATTACGTCCCTTGTCCTTTGCCTTGTACATCGCGAGGTCTGCGTTTGAGAGCAAGTGCTTGAGCGTCGATCCGTGGTCGGGATAGCGGACGATGCCAATCGACGCATGGATCTCGACGAGCGTTCCGCCCATAAAGTAAGGCGGGCGATAGACGAAGCGTCGCAACCGTTCGACTAACATCTCATCATCATCATGTTCGGCGACGACGATGAACTCGTCACCGCCGAGCCGTCCCGCGTACTCGTTCGGCAATAAGGCACCTCTTAGTCGTTTGCCGATGTGTTGCAGCAATTCATCGCCCATATGATGGCCGAACCGGTCGTTGATCTCTTTGAAGCCGTCCAGGTCGGAGAACATGAGCGAGAATCGTCGTCCTTCGGCGATGAGCCGTTCGATTTGTTCTTGCAACGCGTAACGGTTGTGTAGTCCCGTCAAACTGTCATGATTTGCTTGATAGTAGATTTGTTCTTGTTGCACGATCATTTGGGTGATGTCTTTGACGATGGCATAAATGCCTTCGACTTCCCCGTCGATAATCATCGGGATGTTCATCAGCTGCCAAACTCGCTTCGCCCCGTCCTCGGTGACGACATCGACGTCGAGCGTACGCGGGCGACCGTTCTTCAAATCATGCAATACGGTCGCATAGGCGGACCGGTCTTTTTGTTCGATGATATCTAATATGTTGGAACCGATGAGTGTCTCTGTGTCATGACCGAGGACAGAGCTGCCGGCCTCGTTTACGGACAACACTTCACCGTGAAGGTCGAACAAGAAAATCGGTTCGGCATGATAGGCGAACAGGGACCGATACTGTTGCTCCCGAATTTCAAGCTCATGTGCTTTCGTCGTCACTGCGACTTCGAGGTCGGTATTGACGGTATGTAAACGGTGACTGATCAATGCGTTTTGTTTGGCGACGACGAACTGACGGATGAGCAGCAACAAGACGGCGTTTGCCGTCATCGAGTCGAGCACAGATGTGCCGAGCAAACGATCCGAGGCGAGCATGAACAGCATGACGATTGCGCTATAGACGACGTAGTCGAACACGGAGTCATAGACGAGGGCATCTTCTCTCGATTCATCGAACACGTAGCTGATTGAAATGATAAAGATGCTACTCACTTGAAGCAGGTGCACCAACTCATGGCCGATGCCGTTGAAGATGAGCAATTGGTTCAAAATCGAGGCAGTCGTGAAGCCGAGAATGCCGATCAACAAAAGCACACGGAACGTTTGGCCGACCGAAGTGATTCGATTCAAGTAGAGAAAGCCGAGCATCATGTAGAGACTAATCAACACCATCTGTTCTTCAAACCCGTTCAAATGAGCCGCATAACGTGCTCCGTCGTTCGAATAAACGAACAGATGCAACGCCCCAATCAACAGGAAGCTGAACAAGGCGAAAATGTCGAACGTTCGCAGTTTCAATGTCCGAATTTCAATCGATTGCGTGATGACAATCAGCGACATAATCAAATAAAAAAAGTTCTGAATGAACGGCATATGGTTGATTGTTGTCGATGCGCCAAAATGGTGTCCGACCAAATAAGCGATGAAGCAGACATTGCCGGCGCTAATCAGTAAATGTATGTAGCGTCGCATCCCGCGATTTTGAAACACGGCCGTCGCGCTAAAGACGGTCGCGATGAGAGTGACCGCCGTGAAATAGACGAACAAACTCGTCTCCCTCAAGGCGTAAGGGGTGAACAGAATCAATAAAAGTCCGAGAAAAAAGGTCCCGACGAGCAAAGCGGGGACTGTTTGGCGCAACGAGTGGTTGGTCAACTCATGCACCTCCTTCTGTATATGTCTAAGAGGCCCACCATTATTATCGGATTGTTTATGGATTTGTTACACAAAAAAATCGACAGCAAGTTGCTGTCGATTAAAGTGTATACGAATGCTCTTTGAAGTTACCGACGACCGAATCGATTTCGGAGACGGTGACGAACGCTTCCGAGTCGATATCGGAGACGATTTGACGTAGTTTTGGAATTTCATTGTTTTGCACGACGACGTACAACATTTTCTTCGAGTCGTTCGAATAACCACCGGTTGCGTCCATGATTGTGACACCGCGCTTCAAGTTTTGCTTGATGACGAGGTTGATTTCATCGACTTTCTTACAGATGATGAAGCACTGCTTTTGTGCCGAGAAGAATCGGTGAATCGTCAACAGCGTTCGCGACCGGACGAAACTGAGCACGAGCGCGTACATGACCGCTTTAATGTCGAACGTGATGAACACGAGGATATAGACGATGATATCTTGTGTCAAAAAGATTTTCGGGAGTGATAAGTTCCGGTTGTTCGTATAAATGACTTTCCCGAGAATGTCGAGTCCTCCGGTCGAAGCGCCTGCGAATAACAGCAGGGCGAGCCCGAGGCCGGAAACGATCCCACTGAACACCGAGGCGACGAGCGGGTCATCGAGCGGGGTCGGCGGGATGAGCACGGGCAACGTATCGATCAAGATAGATGATAAGACGACGACGAGCCCGGTCATGAGAATGAACCGTTTCCCCAGATATTTAATCCCGACGATAAAGAGCGGGATATTCAACACGAGTTGCGTGAATCCGATCGGTGTGCCGAACAGCTCGTTGATGATCAAGGTGATCCCGACGATGCCCCCGGTCCCGATCTCGTTTGGTTTGAGCAATAAGCCGACAAAGATCGATTGTAGAATCGTTCCGGCGATGATGAACAAAGTCGTCTCGACGGCGATTCGTTTTCTTGATTTTGCGTACATAGATGATGGCTAGGCGCCATACGCCCCCTTTGAAATAAACTCACTCAAGCGTACTCCGATGGTGGAGGAATTTCAAGCGCCGAACGATTACAATTCGTTGTGGAAGCGGTCGATATCGCTTGCGAGCTGTTCATGCACGTAATCGATGACTTGAGCGTCATCGAATAAGCCGAGTGGGGCGTCGTCCGGAATCGCATCGAATGGGGATACGAAGTATAAGACGGCCGCAACGAGGGCATGTTGTTTGTCCGGCTGCATCTCGAACTGGTGATTATAGACGGCACGCAACATGTTGAGTAACTGTTTCATTTGGAAGTAGAGCGTCAGTTCTTCTTCTCGCTCGATATTGCTAATATCGTTTGAAGCGACGTCGACCGTCACTTTAGCGAGAGCGAGTTCGCCTTGGACCAAGAGGTCACCTAATGTTTCATTGTCGGTATAGTCCTCGGTCGCGCTCGTTAAAAAGTGTGTGTACGTTGTTTTCCAATCTGACATGTATATTCCTCCTTCTGTCTTCATCTACTAATATGCCCGTTTTTGCGATTTGGTTGCAACTTTTCCGAAAATTTAAGAAAATAGAAATAAGTGAAAAAGGAGGAACTGTACATATGTCTACTGTAACCATGCCGACTGAGGCAGAATTTGCCCGCTACGCTGAGCTTGCCGTCAAAAAAGGCGTCAACATTCAGCCGGGCCAACAGCTCGAAGTCCGAGCTGATATTAGCCAAGCACCGCTCGTCCGTCAAATCGTGAAAGCAGCTTACGCAGCTGGCGCGAAACAAGTATATGTCAACTGGAGCGACGAAGAGACGACGAAAGTCCGTTACTTCAACGCCCCGGCGGATGCTTTCAAAGAATACCCGGAATGGCTCAAGGCTCGCTTTGAGCAATTGGCCGAAGAGAAGACGGCGTTCCTATCGATCGTCAGCGACGACCCGGACGCACTGAACGGCGTTGAGTCGTCACGCATCGCGGACTCGAACCGTGCTGCCGGCGTGGCGCTCGCGAAATGGCGCAAATATGTCATGAGCGACAATGTCAGCTGGTCAATCGTTGCTGGCGCTTCGGAAGCATGGGCGAAGAAAGTCTTCCCAGACCGTGAAGACGCCGTACCAGCCCTTTGGAAAGCGATTTTCGAAGCGACGCGCATGGACCAACCGGATGTCGTCGCGGCGTGGGATACGCATGACGCATCGCTCCGTGAACGCGCGACGTTACTCACGAACAAGAAGTACACGAAGCTCCATTACAAAGCACCGGGCACGGAATTGACGATCGGCTTGCCGAAGAAGCACGTCTTCCTTGGCGGCGGCGGTCCGAACATCGACGGTGTCGATTTCATCGCCAACATGCCGACCGAAGAAGTGTTCACGCTCGCCGATAAAGATTCGGTCGAAGGACACGTGTCGAGCACGAAACCGCTCAGCTATAGCGGCAACTTGATCGATGGATTCACGCTCTGGTTCGAAGGCGGGAAAGTCGTGAAGGCGGAAGCGAAACAAGGACAACAGGCACTCGATGAGTTGTTGAACCTCGATGAAGGGGCGCGTCGTATCGGAGAAGTCGCGCTCGTGCCGGACGACTCACCAATCTCGAACTCGGGTCTCCTTTTCTATAACACGTTGTTCGACGAAAACGCATCGTGCCACTTGGCGCTCGGACGCGCGTACTCGACATGTCTCGAAGGCGGACCGCAAATGTCAGCCGAAGAGCTCGCCGAGAACGGTGCGAACGACTCGATGACACATGTCGACTTCATGATCGGCTCGGCCGAGATGAACATCGATGGCGAACTCGAAGACGGTTCACGCGAAGCCATCATGCGTGACGGCAACTGGGTCATTTAATCAAGCAAGAGACGAATCCCTTCGTGGAATTCGTCTCTTTTTTCATGTCAATTCATAGAGGAAGGCGAGGGCGTTCGGTAGCCGACGCCGCCACGCGATCTCGTTATGGACGGCACCAGGCTCGACTTCATAGCGGAAGGCGATCCCTGTTCGCGCGACCGTCTCGACGAGTTTCGCATTCGTATAAAGGTAATCCTCGGGCGTGATCGGTCCGCTCGTCTCGTTCGTCCCGATGTCCATATAGAGACGCGCCGTCACATCGGCCTGCTTCACTTCCCGAATGAGGGAGTCGAGATTAGCCCAAGCGGCTGTCGAGAGCGAGCCGACGCGCCGGATGGACGGATAGGCCGTCATCATATAAAGCGAGATGACCCCGCCCATCGAGCTGCCCATCACGCCGACGTCGTCCGGGTCGGTCGCGTAGCGTTCATCAATCCACGGCTTCAACTCTTGCATGAGCCAGTCGGCGTAAGCACGCCCTTTACCCCCGAGCGTAGGCCGTGTCTTGGCGAGTTCCGGTCCAATCCGCCGGTATAGCATCTCATCCTCATAAAACGAATACTCATCGTAGCGGTCGAGCCAGTCTGGGGCACTCGCGATGGCGACGACCATGAGCGGCAATTGTAAGTCCTCGATGTGGCGGTCGATCGACCAACCTTCGCCGATCGTGGCCGTCTTGCCGTCGAACACGTTTTGACCGTCGTGCATATAGAGGACCGGGATCCGCTCGTCAGCCGAAACAAAGTCGGGACGATAGACACGGACGATTCGTTTCCGTCCGCGTGTCGTCTCGGTCGGTAACGTAAAGCTGAATTGCTCAAGCATATAAAGCGCTCCTTTCCCATTCACTTTCTCCATTTTGCCGGGTGGAACCGGGGAATGCAATCCGTACACTTGACTACCTACCGTTCGTTAGGTAAGGTAGTGAGAGAGAAAGGGGACGATCTGTGATGAATACGAAACAACGAATCGAACTGGCGGCGCGACGCCGGTTTGCGCTTGAAGGATATGAAGGCTTGTCGCTTGCCTCGCTTGCTGAGGATGTCGGCATCAAAAAGGCGTCGCTATACGCCCATATCGAAGGGAAAGAACAACTGTTCAAGCAAGTCGTCGAGGACATGGGGAACCGTTATGCACACATCTGGCAGGAGGCACGGGACGCTTCCGTTGACGCTGCGCCGCTCGAGCGGATCGAGGCGATCGTCGAGGAGTTGATTCGCTTCTTTGAAGAAGAGGAGACATGGATGCTGACGAAGCGGATGTTGCTCGTCCCACCGCCCGAGTTGAGATCATTCATCGAGACGACGCTCGGTTCGGTCGAGACGGAACTACAAGCGTTCGAGAAAGAACAGTTTCGATTGGCGATGGAGCAAGGCGCCTTACCCGAACAGTCACTCGAGGACGTGTATGACGCGTACTATTGTTTTCTAGACGGGGCGCTTCTTTCGCTCTTCACGCTTGAGACGAATCGCGTCAAACGGCAACGGGCCGCATTCACGATTTTCAAGAAAGGAGTCGGTTGGACATGAAACAAGATCAACTGGCCTGGGTTTGGCTCGTGCTCGCCGGTCTGCTCGAAATCGTTTGGGCGACGACGATGAAGCTGTCGAACGGGTTCACGGTGCTCGGTCCGAGCGTGATGACGATTCTATTATTGATTGTGAGTTTTGGATTGTTGGCGATGTCGTTCCGCACCTTACCGGCCGGGACGGGGTACGCCGTCTTTACCGGCATCGGAGCCGTCGGAACGGTCATCGTCGGGGCGCTCTTGTTCGACGAGGCGCTCACCGGGATGAAGCTCGTCTTTATCATCACGCTTCTGATCGGTGTGGTCGGACTGAAACAAGTGACGGGAGGTGAGTCGGCATGAGTTGGATATTTTTGATTGGTGCGGGTCTTGCTGAGATGATGGCCGTCTTTTGGATGGGTAAATCAAAAGGCTATCAGATTGTTAAATGGTCGATCTTGTCGGTCGGAACGTTTGCCTTAAGCTTTTATTTGTTGTCGCGTTCGCTCGAGACGCTCCCGCTCGGATTGGCGTATTCGATTTGGGTCGGGATTGGGGCGGCCGGCGGGGTCGTGCTCGGCATGCTGTACTTGAACGAATCCCGGGACCGGTGGCGTATCTTCTTCTTATTGCTTATTATCGGAAGCGTCATCGGATTGAAAGTTGTCGCATGATCAGGATTAGCTTCGAATAAAAACGGGAATTGAATAGTTCAGACTGTGAACGAAAGGGGCGGGGACGATGAGTCATATCAAACTGCAATCCGAGCGTCTACGACTCGAACCTTACACGATTGCTGATTTTTATTTCGTGAAATCGCTACTCCAAGATCCGCGCGTGATGCGTTTTATTAGCCCGGACGGAAAGCCATATACGGATGAACAGACGATCGAGTGGTTCGAGCGCCAGTTGGCCCGCTATCAGACGGGTCGTCAAACCGGGTTGCTCAAATTGATGTCGCATGAAAATGACGAGCCGATCGGTCATGCCGGCACGTTGCTCCATGAACTCGACGGCACGATTGAACTTGAAGTCGGATATTGGTTGGCGCCGAAGCATTGGCATATGGGATACGGACGCGAGGCAGCGGCTCGTCTCATGCGTCATGCGTTCGAAGAAGGTGAGAAAGAGATCATTTCCTTGATTCATCCGGATAACGTCCCATCGCAACGGGTCGCGAAAGCGAACGGACTGCATTGGGACCGTGACACTGAATATCAAGGCATGCTCGTCTCTGTCTACGCCGGAGATTTAGAGCGGTTATGCCGCCATATGAAACGGGAAGAAATGACGCGTTGAAAAAAAGTAAAAAAAGTTTAAAAAAACAGTTGCCAAGGCATTAGTTTCTTGATATATTAATAGTGTCCTTAAGAGAGGACACGACCTGATTCTGTAGCTCAGCTGGGAGAGCGCTACCTTGACAGGGTAGAGGTCGCTGGTTCGAGCCCAGTCAGAATCACTTGGGTGCCAAACCCGATGCGAAACCCATAGGAACGTGGGTTTCCGCGACGCCACTTCTTGCGAGAAGTGGCTTTTTTTTTGTTTTTCTTTCAATTGACAGTCTACATAAACAGTTGGTATATTCCTCTCAATACATACAGAAACGGGGAATATTACAATGGTCTTAACCGGAACAATCGTCAACGCGGCGTTGATTGTGATTGGCACATTACTTGGACTTTTATTTCACCGCATCCCCGAACGAATGAAAGAGACGGTCACCGCAGCCATCGGTCTCGCCGTCGTCTTGCTTGGGATTCAAATGGGGATGAAGAGTGAGAACTTTTTAATCGTCATCGGCAGTCTCGTCATCGGGGCGGCGCTCGGCGAATGGTGGAAGCTCGATGAGAAGTTGAACGAGGTCGGCTATCAATTGGAACGCCGACTCGGAGGCAAGAGCAAGTCGAGTATCGCCGAAGGCTTCATCACGGCGACGCTCATCTTCGTCATCGGGGCGATGGCGGTCATCGGTGCACTCGACAGTGGATTGCGCGGGGACCATGATGTCCTCTATACAAAAGGATTGATTGACGGCTTTACGGCACTCGTCCTTAGCTCGACGCTAGGGATTGGGGTCATGTTCTCGGCCGTCCCGGTTCTCTTATACCAAGGGGCAATCGCCTTGCTCGCCATCCAAATCATGAAGTTTATCCCGGAATCGCTCATGGATGACTTTATTTTAGAAATGACAGCGACCGGCGGCGTCATGATCGTCGCGATCGGTTTAAATTTGGTCGGCATCACTCGGATTCGCGTCGCGAATCTATTGCCGGGGATTTTGATGGTCGCCGTCATCGTCTCGATTTTACATATCGTCCAATAAAAAATCCGAGAGACGCGATGCGTTTCTCGGATTTTTTCAATTCTTCGGTTGTTCGACTTCTTCTCTCGCACTTTCGCGAAGGGCAGAAGCCATGACGTCTGCTAAATCGCGCGAGCGAAGCACACCGACACCCCGATCGGTCGGACCGTCCGGCGCGGCCACATCTGCGATCAAGTCGTTCGTCGGCCGTGTCTCATGGAGGAGAAGCTCAGCTGATCCTTTCATCGCTTGGGCGACGATTTGACGGGCCGTCGTTTCGTCAAATCCTGCTTCCGTCAAGACCGGTGTCATCGACCCGACAATCTCGTAAAAGAAAGCGGGGCTGCAACCGGCGGCGGCCATAAAGGCCGACATCGTCTTCGCATCAGTCACAGCTGTACGACCAACACGCTCAAACAAAGCCGTCGCCTTTTCACGGACCGTATCATCGGTCTCGGGTCCGAACCAGAGCCCGGTCATCCCGTTTTGATAAGCCACTGGCGTATTCGGCATCGCGCAGACGGCAGGGAGACCTGACGCCTCTTCAATTTCGCTCGGTTCGATATGAGCCGCTACGGAAACGAGGAGCGGTGTGGTCCACGTCTTCGAGCTTACATATGGAAGCACTCCGTCCGGTTGCATCGCAAGGACGACGATGTCATACGCGTTGACATCCTCTTCGTCGACGATTTGCACGCCGAGCTCAGTGTGAAGTTCTGTAAGACGTGTCCGGTCACTCCGGTTCGTCATCGTGATTTGTTCAGGAGACAGGCCTGAGGCTAACCATCCGCGGACGAGTGACTCGCTCATCGATCCTGCTCCTACCATTAAAATATTCATAATCGTCACCTCTTCATATAGATTCGGTCGTGTACATGTTGCCTATCATAACAAATGATACGTCAAATAGCGCCTCTCGTGCTCAAATTGTAAAACAAAGGAAAAACGTGACACCGTCTTGTCACTGGATTGTCGCAGACGTTACGGATGACAAGTCGAACCGGTCGAGCTATCATGGCAGTAATCAATCAGGAGGCGATGAAACGTGAAACGAGTGTTAGTCCGGGGGATTCAAGGGTATCAACGCTTCATTTCTCCGTGGAAACCACCGACGTGTCGGTTTTATCCGAGTTGTTCGCATTATGGGATCGAGGCGATCGAGAAACATGGTGCACTCAAAGGTGGTTATTTGACGACGCGCCGGCTCATGCGTTGCCAACCGTTCCATTCGGGCGGGCTCGACTACGTGCCGGACGAGTTCGATTGGAAGGCGCCGTTACAACGTGAAAAACCCCCATCTCAGCGAGACGTCTAATCGACGGCTCGCTGTTTTAGATACAGCCCCTCTTTCTCTGACTTGTTTTATCACAATACTTTTGACAATCTTCTAAGTATTCTGAAAAAATAGAGATGTACTCATTACATACGGGGAAAGGGGAATACAACATGGGTCAATCGTTCAGTGAACTCATCGGTACGATCTCAAACTTTGTGTGGGGACCACCGTTATTGATTTTGCTTGTGGGGACAGGCATTTATTTGACGGTACGTCTCGGGGGAATTCAAATCACGAAGTTGCCTTACGCACTGAAGCTCGCATTCTCTAAAAATCAGGACAAGTCATCGAAAGGGGACATCAGTCACTTCCAAGCACTCATGACCGCGCTCGCGGCTACGGTCGGTACGGGGAATATCGTTGGGGTCGCGACGGCCGTCGTGCTCGGTGGGCCAGGCGCGATCGTCTGGATGTGGGTATCCGGTTTCTTCGGAATGGCGACCAAATACGCGGAAGCCGTGCTCGCGGTCAAATATCGGGTCACTGATGAGCGGGGACAAATGGCTGGGGGACCAATGTATTACTTGGAGCGCGGCTTGAAACAGCGCTGGCTCGCTGTCGCCTTCGCGGGGTTCGCTTCCCTCGCGGCGTTCGGGATTGGAAACGGGGTACAGACGAATTCGGTGGCGATGGCGCTCAAGACGACGTTTGACGTGCCGTTGTATGTCTCCGGTATCTTGATCATGATCTTCACGGGTGCGGTCATCTTGGGCGGTGTCAAATCAATCGGTCGCGTCGTCAGTTACTTCGTACCGGTCATGATCGTCTTTTATCTCGGCAGTGGATTATTGATTATGATTATGAACTATACGCTCATTCCAGATGCGATTTCACTCATCTTCAGCAGCACGTTAAGCGCCGAGGCAATTGGTGGAGGAGCGATCGGGGCGGCGATTCGTTACGGGGTGGCCCGCGGCGTCTTCTCGAACGAGGCCGGTCTTGGATCGGCCCCAATCGCGGCGGCGGCGGCCAAGACGGATATGCCAGGGCGTCAGGCACTCGTCTCGATGACGCAAGTGTTCCTCGATACGCTCATCGTCTGTTCGGTCACAGGGATCACGCTCGTCATGGGCGGACAAATCGGGTCGGGGCTCGAAGGGGTCGCGTTGACGACGGCGACGTTTGAGCAATTTTTAGGGCCGGCTGGCGGATATATCGTGACAATCGGCCTCGTCATGTTCGCCTATTCGACGGTGCTCGGATGGTCGTATTATGGAGAACGTTCGATTCACTACTTGTTCGGCCAGAAATCGATTATTCCGTATCGCATCGCCTTCGTCCTCGTGGCCGGACTCGGCGCGATGACGACGAACCTTAACTTGGTCTGGGCCCTTTCCGATGTGTTTAACGGTTTGATGGCCATCCCGAACTTGATTGGTCTGCTGTTCTTGTCGGGTGTCGTGATCGCCGAGACGAAACGGTTCAATCAGCAACTCGAGCTCGAAAATCGAAATCGAAAAGCATCTTAACGAAACACGCCACCGTCTTCAAGGAGACGGTGGCGTGTTTCGTTTGCGGACCTCTTCGAGTCGCGCTTGCTGGAGGTGGTCAAAGACTTTGGTGATGAAGCCGACCATGATGCCGACACCAGTAATGACGTAGCCGATCGTGAACACTTTACCGAGATCGGTCGTCGGGACGAAATCCCCATAGCCGATCGTCGTGAGCGTGACGACGCTGAAATACAAGGCGTCAAGCCAACGCATGTCCTCGAACCGTGAATAAAATAGTGTCCCCGAGATGATGGTCAGAAGGGCGAGACTGAACAACACTTGAAACTCAGCGTCTTTCAGACCGCGCCAGATTCCGCGAAACATGCGACGAAATGTCAAAATAAATGAGAGCATTCGCCCGCCTCCTTTCTTTATAGGTTTGTTCGCTAATAACAGGGGAACATCCTCTATAGAAAAGTTGGAAAGGATGATACATCATGACACGACCGATTCCGAAAGAACAAGGGCTCGACCATAGCTTGGCGTTCCTCCGGGAGGGCTACTTGTATGTCCCGAACCGCAGAAAAAGCTTTCAGTCAAACCTATTCGAAACGCGTTTGCTTGGGGAGCGAGCAATCTGTCTCGGTGGTTCCGAGGCAGCCGCTTTATTTTATGACGCGGACAAATTCGTTCGGCAAGACGCGGCACCGAAGCGGTTGCTGAAGACGTTGTTCGGGGAGGACGGGGTGCAGACGCTGGACGGTGCGGCGCATGCACATCGAAAAAAGATGTTCATGTCGCTCATGTTCCCAGGAAATATCGAGCGCCTGACGAGACTTGTCAGCCGTGAATGGGAACGAGCGCTCGATGCGGCCGAAGACGAAACAATGCTCTATGGTATGGCTCAAGAAGTCCTCATGCGGGCCGTTTGTGAATGGGCCGGGGTCCCGCTCGACGAGCATGAAGTGAAACAGCGGACGGATGAGATGCGGTTGTTGTTCGAATCGGGGACGGCCCTTGGACCAAAGCACATACGTGGACGGGCGGCCCGGTCGTCGGCCGAGTCTTGGGTTCGGAAGATGGTCGAGGAAGTGCGGACGAACCGGTTGCTTCCGAACGAACAGACAGCGCTGTATGAATTTTCATGGCATCGTGATGAGGCAGGGGAACTGCTTCCGGCCGATGTCGTGGCGGTCGAGGTGATCAATATTATACGACCGACTGTGGCGGTGTCGATTTACGTCTTGTTCACTGTGCTCGCGTTGCATCAGTTTCCTGGGGCTCGTGCCCGGTTGGCCTACGGCGAGACGGATTCGACATGGTTCGTCCAAGAAGTCCGGCGCTTTTATCCGTTCTTCCCGGTGACGGCCGCGCGCGTCAAGCAGGACTTCGAATGGGATGGGTTTGCGTTCGAGCAAGGGACGCTCGTCTTGCTCGACTTGTATGGGACGAACCACGACCCCTCGCTTTGGACGGAACCCGAACAGTTCAATCCAGACCGGTTCAAAGGTTGGACCGAGAGCCCGTTCACGTTCATCCCTCAAGGTGGCGGGGATGTGGATTTTGGGCATCGCTGCGCCGGGGAACATGTGACGATCGCCATCATGCGTGAAACGATCGACGTGTTCTTGAACCGCTATCGCTATGAGGTACCGTCTCAAGACCTTAGTTATAGTTTTGTGGACTTACCGAGTTTGCCGAAAAGCGGGCTCGTGTTGAAACAGGTTGAACGCAAATGAGTCGCCGAGAGGCGACTCATTTTGTGTGCAAGGCTAACCGTTTCGTGATCGGTTGGATTGTGATGTTCGTGTCGACCATACGGTTATCCCGTTTCGGTTCGTCGGTTCGTTCGATTTGCCATGATGTGTCATGCAACTCTTTCAAGCCGAGTGCGATGTCATAGAGGGAATGGCTCGGGTTGCCGTTCAATTGATACAGTCCCGGCCCACGTTTCGTCAAAATCTCGAACAAGGCGTCCGCCGTATCTTCTAAAAACGAGCAGGACGGGTACCAGTGTGCGCTCGCGACGATTATACCGTTTCGCTTCATCTCGGTCTCGAAATAATCCATCATATTGTTCGAACCGGGACCGTCCCCGATTTGCCAACCGAGGCGGACGATTTGGGCACCGGGATTAGTCCGGGCGATGGTTTCTTCACACGCCCGTTTATAGGCACCATATTCATCTGTTGCATCGGGCGGTGTGTCCGGGGTGATTGGTCCCGTCATATCGTCGGAGAAGACGGAGACGGTGCTCGTGAAGAGGAAGGGGATTTTGTATTCCCCGCATAGACGTGCGAGCGTATCGGCCCATTCGACGGCGCCCATGCCAATATGAAGAAAATAAGTCGGGCGGACCGATTCGATAAAGGCTCGCATCTCAGCCTCGTCAGATGTGGACACTTTCGTGCGGTCCCACGCGACCGGCTCGATGCCGTGCCGCTTTAATGTACGGGCGACGACAGGGGCGACCGTCCCGTTCATGCCTGTCAAAATTGCTTTCATTACTTATTCCTCCCTTCTGTTTGTATCATCCCACACTTCACTGTCCGACAAACCCTTTGAAAGAAGCTTTGTGCTAGACTGATGGGTGGAGGCGATAAAGATGAATATTCGAAAAGCGACACCGGATGACAGCACGCAAATCGCACCGCTCGTTTACGCGGCGATTCACGAAATTGCGTATTCGTTGACCGGTACGTCAGACCAACAACAAGTACTCGAACGACTCTCGATGTGGATTGGTCAGCCCGGAAACCGCTTGAGCTACGAAAACGTTTGGGTGGCGGAAAACGAGACAGTGATGGCGGGCATTCTGATTGCCTACCACGGGGAACGGGCATCGCAGTTGGATGAACCGATCAAGACGTGGCTCCGGACCCAAGGGCAACCGGACACGTTAGACGTCGAAACCTCAGGGGATGTGCTCTATATCGATTCGGTCGCTGTCGACTCGTCGTTCGGCGGCCGTGGGATTGGGACGAAACTGATTCAACAAGCGATCGACCATGCCCGTGAGATAGGCATCCCACAAGTCACGCTCAACGTTGACCAGACGAATCCGGCAGCCGGGCGGTTATATGAGCGGCTCGGTTTCAAAAAAGTGAAAGAAATCGATATCTCCGGAGGACGGTTTGATTATATGGCGCTCGCGCTTTGAATGAACCGTCAATCGGTCAATTATCAGTCTTAAAACCGATGCAAAATGATTGCGATTCGGCTATACTAAATGCTTGAAATGAATCAGTAGCGAAAAAGGAGATCATGTATGGAATGGAAAAATATCCTGCGCGGCATCGCGATGGGGACGAGTGACTTGATTCCCGGTGTCAGTGGTGGGACGATTGCAGTTATTTTAGGAATTTATGACCGGTTGATTGAAGCGATCAGTGGGATTTTCAGTCGACATTGGAAACAGCATATCTTGTTCTTGATTCCGCTCGGGATCGGGATGGCGAGTGCGATTTTAGGTCTTAGCCGCGTAATCGAATTTTTGCTGCTTGAATATTACGAGCCGACCCAGTTCTTTTTCATCGGGTTGATTCTCGGGATAATCCCGTTGCTCCTGTTTGAATTTCGATCGCGTGCGGTCATGCGTCCGGTACATATCGTCGCCATGGCGATCGGGGCCATTCTTGTGGCGAGCATGGCTATCATTAAACCGGCGGATACGGCCATCATTACAGAACTTTCCACAAGCACGGCGATCCTGTTGTTCTTCTCAGGATGGCTCGGAAGTATGGCCATGTTGTTACCAGGGATTAGCGGCTCGTTCGTCTTGCTTCTCATCGGGGTCTATCCAACCGTCATCAGTGCGTTATCGAACTTGAATATTCTCATCATCGGTATCGTCGGTCTTGGGGTGGCGGTCGGTTTCATCGTCAGCAGTAAAGTGATCCGCTATTTGCTCGGCCATTTTCCAGGCATGACGTTTTCTGTCATTTTAGGCCTCGTCATCGGCTCGCTCGCGGTCGTATTCCCGGGTCTCCCGGACACGACGCTCATGTGGGTGCTCAGTATCCTCTCATTTGGAGCAGGCTTTATGATCGTCCGTCTGCTCGGACGCTTCTCTGTATAAAAAAACATGCACGACCGTCATCGATTGACGGCGTGCATGTTTTTGGTTTATTCAGCGATTGTTGCTCAATAGATGAACGGGATCAATCGTTTACGCGATTTGGCCCACGTTCGATACGCGCTCCCGAAATGAGAGGTCAGCATCTTCTCTTCGATATGAATTCGCCATAACAGCGCTAAACCAATCGAGAATGTGCCGAATAAGGCGATGCCCCAATGCGTGAAGTAAAGTGAAAACCCGAGTGTGATAAACAAGAGCCCTGTGTAGAGCGGGTGACGTAAATAGCGATACGGCCCCGAACTGACGAGTTCATCCTCGGGACGGACGACGACGTGACGGGTGAACTGATGGCGCAACTGCCCGATGCCCCAATAGCGGAGCGACACTCCGGCTACGTAGCAACCGAGTCCGAGCAGACGTTGGGGAAGCGGTTGACGTACATCTGTCCAGACGGATAATCCGATGGAAACCGCGAACACGATGACCATGATCAATGAAACGATGTAAAAACTGGCGTGCTCACTGGCGCCGTCGGTCGGCTCGGACCGATTTCGGTAACGCCAAATTTCATATAGCCAAGCGACTGAGATGAGAATGAAGAACCCGTCTAACCAATCCATAGCGTGCCTCCTTTCTCAGTATCTTCCACTCAATACCCGCGTCTTCCTCCCCAAAAACGCACGCTGAATGAAAAAACGTCTCGCAATGTGCGGGACGTCAAGTAGTGCTCAGCCGATTAATACGCGTTGGTAAGCAGTGCTGCGGCGACCTGTTTGTCGTGTTTCACTTCGTTTGTCTCTTCTTTGATCAAGTGATACGTGAGACACATCGGCTTCTCGGTCCGCGGGTCGCGACCGATGATGGCATCGATGTGGAATACTTGTCTGAGGACGAGCGGACAGATGACTTCTTCGGCCGTTCCTGTCGCGAGTACTTCGCCGTCTTTCATCGCGACGATGTGATCGGCAAAGCGAGCGGCCTGATTCAAGTCGTGGAGGACCATGACGATGGTTCGTCCTTGGTCTCGATTGAGCGTCTCGAGCAGTTCGAGTACTTCGAGCTGATGGGCCAAGTCGAGATACGTCGTCGGTTCGTCCAAGAAAATCAAATCGGTCTCTTGGGCGAGCGCCATCGCAATCCATACACGCTGACGTTGTCCGCCTGAGAGGGCATCGACGCTGCGGTCTTTATAGGCGAGCGTCCCGGTCACGTCAAGCGCCCAATCAATCACTTCATGATCATGTTTCGAAAGGCGGCCAAATCCGGATTGATAAGGGAACCGGCCGTAGGAGACGAGTTCTCCAACCGTCAATCCGCCGGCACCTTCTGGCGTTTGCGGCAGGATCGCCATTTTTCGGGCGATCTCTTTCGTGTTACATTTGGCGATGTCGGCTCCGTCCAAATGGACTGAACCGTTAGACGGAGAAAGAATCCGGGTCATCGCCTTCAAGAGCGTCGATTTTCCACAGCCGTTCGGTCCGATGATCGTCGTGATTTTATGGTCGGGAATCGACAAGCTCAATTGTTTTACAATCGTCTTGTCGCCATATCCGACCTCGATATCTGTCGTATGTATCCGTGACATGATGGATTCCCCTTTCCGTAGATGACGCCCGTGATAATGATTCTCAATATCGAATCTACTATAGCAAGTGCCACACATCGTGTCAATGTTTGTTTGATGTCAAAATAGATTGTCGACAGGCGTGTTTCAAGGTATAGTGAATGAGAATGAGAATCAATGGCGCTGGAGTTTCAAGGAAGGGTGAGGGCGATGAGCGAACAAGATGTATATGATGTAACGATTATTGGGGGCGGACCAGCCGGACTATATGCGACGTTTTATAGTGGGCTTCGTGGGATGAAGACGAAATTGATTGAGTTTCAACCACATCTCGGCGGCAAAATCCATGTCTATCCAGAGAAGATGATTTGGGACGTGGGCGGGGTCACACCGACGACCGGTGCTCGCCTTATCGAACAATTGGTGGAACAAGGCTTGACGTTTGATCCGACCGTCGTGCTCGGAGAGAAAGTCGAATCGATGACGAAGGACAACCAAGGCCATTTCGTACTCGATACGACACATGGACAGCATGTTTCCAAGACGGTCATCGTCGCGACAGGAAGCGGCATCCTACAACCACAGAAAATCGATATCAGCGGGGCAGAGCGCTTCGAGGTCTCGAATTTACACTATACGGTCAAATCGCTCATGGCGTTCAAAGGAAAGACAGTATTGATCTCAGGGGGCGGCAACAGTGCCATCGACTGGGCCAATGAGCTCGAACCGATTGCTGAGCGCGTCATTTTGACGTACCGGAAAGAAGCGCTCAAGGGACATGAGTCACAAGTCGATAAGTTGCTTTGTGGCCGTGTCGACTGTCGGTTGCATACGCAAATCGAAGACCTCATCTCTCGGGATGGGACGACGATTCATGCTGTTTCGCTCGTCGATTGCGAGACGGGGGAACGTGATCTCGTAGAAGTCGACGAAGTCGTCATCAACCATGGGTACGAGCAGGATACGGCGCTGCTCGGTGATTGCGAGTTACAAGTCGAGATGGTGGATGGTTTTTACGTGAAAGGCAATGCGAGCAGCGAGTCGTCGGTGCCAGGTTTATATGCAGCGGGCGATATCTTAACGCATGAAGGGAAAGTCCATCTGATTGCCGGTGCTTTCCAAGATGCGGCCAATGCCGTCAACCGTGCAAAGACGTTCATCGATCCGGACGCCACGAAAGCGGCGATGGTGTCCTCGCACAACGAACGGTTGAAGACAAAAAACCGTGATATCATCGAGCAGGCATTACAAAAGCAGTGAGGGGCTCCCTCACTGCTTGTTTGTTGTCGGATAGTCGCACAGTTCGACGATGACGCCGCCCGAATGACGTGGGTCCATATAGATGAGACGTCGGCCTTTTGCCGTCGTCCGCAACGTGTCCTCTAAAAAGGAAATGCCGTCTCGTTTGAGCGACTCGATCGATTGGGTTAAGTCATCAACCCGGTAGGCGATATGGTGGACGCCTTTGCCTCGTGCTTTCATGAAGCGGGCGATTGGACTCGTCGGGCTCGTCGGCAACAACAGTTCAATCACATCGTCACCGACGTGGATGACGGCGATTTCCGTCTCGACGCCGACCGCTGTGTTTGTGTAGCGATCGACGAGCTTCCCTTGTAGGACGGTCGTGTAAAATGAAATCGCTTCGTCTAAATCACGGACAGCGATTCCGGTATGGTCAATGTGCATCTTGATCCCTCCTTACACTCTAGTTTGACGAAACTTGAACAAAATGTCACTTCACAACGTTTTGTCGGAATCCGATATACTGAAAGAGGGAGGGACGGCGAAATGAACGGAAAGATCACTCTTGGATTGATCAGCGCGTTCGCGCTGGTGTCATTTGTGTTTGGACTCTCACTTGCGACGTTTGTCGATTATCGGATCAATGAAGAACAAGTCGTCCTGGAACGATTGACGACACATAAAAAAATTGGTCCTGCTGAAATCTTGTCGACGGAAGTGGACTTTCATTTGAACGGTTCCAATTATGCCCTGCGTTTTACAGACGAGCCACATATCACCTATTGGTTCAGCGTGGCGGACCGCGAGATCCAATTCGATCGAATCGAATCGTTGGATCGGCGCGATACAGGACTTAGAACCGATCTTTTTGAACAGATGCCACCGCTCGCGATGGAATCGACAAACGCTGCCGAATGAAAACACGAAACGAACGAGTCCGATGAAGGACCCAGAACGTTTCGTGTTTTTTTACTGTTTACTGTACAGAAGGATAAGGGACCAATTCTTTTAAAAATGTATGAGTGCTGACAGATGTTTGGGTGGCTTTTTGTTTTAGTAGGGCGTCTCGCAAGCTTGGTTGGAGCGATGTCACGGTGACCTTGACGTCTTGAATCTTTTTCAACTTTATGAAAGATGATTGTTGGAGGAACGAGAGACCTTCTCGGGTCGTGAATGAGTCGCACGTCATGTGGAGCTCATGAATATGCAAGCGCGAGAACTCGATTCGGCTATACATCGTGCCCACGACAGCACCGTTCCGTCTCAATGAATGGAACGCACCTTGATTTCGATGACATTCGTCGATGGTTCTAGCCGAAACCGGTAAGGCGCCTGGCAAAAGACGGGCGTACTGATTGCGGGTCGATGACCATGACGCATACGTTTCCGGATGCTCAAGGCAGAGTTGCCATTGCGCGTATGTCTCTTTTTGGAACGGTAGTACAGGTAAATCATAAACGGTCGACTCAAGATGAGGTGTGAACCCGATGGCGGTGAACGAATCGAGTCGTTGAAGTGCCTTTGCGTTTTGGACATTTAAAGAGACCATCGTTTTTTGTCCGATATGCGGATGGAATTGATACAAGACGCGATCAATCAACCCACGCAATGCCGCGAAATTTGTATAGGCTGCATCAGTCATGCGAATCTGTTGGGTGGTGGGGAGGTCACGATAATCCACGGTGATGGCGGCCATGAGCTCATTTCCTAGCCAACCGGTATACAACGAGCACTGTGGTGGAAAGCTGAACAGATTCGGGACGTGCTGAGGGGGATAAAGATTGTGGAGCAATGGTCGAAGATGGGGTGGAAGTTCACGACTTTCTTTGATGGTAAAGGTCTGCTTCATCCGAGCGGTCCTACTTTCTATATAAAATGAGATACCCTTAAATTGTAAGCGCTACCACATATAAATGCTCGTATTAAATTGATGAACATTTATTGGGAAATCAAGGGCGTATTTGTTTCAAAAAACACCCAAAAATCTTTCCGATTTGACGTGGAAATGGCGCAAGGACGAGACTCTATCTGGCTAAGACATACATAAAGAGGTTTGATGGCGGAGGATGAAACAGGGTGTGATATTTGTTAAAACGTAGAACAATCCAATTCAGGTTAAATGAAAAAGACATGCTATACTGATGGGTAAGAAACGAGTCAAGGAGACGACTATGCGATACGTAATAAGTTTTTGGTTATTAGCAGTAGTGTTGATGGGTATACCGCATACGGCGCAGGCGGAAACGAATCCGATCGTTGTCCATGAGAACGTCATCATTGACGAAGCGGTAGAACTATATGAAGGGTTTCGCTCCCCGAACGAGATGGTGTTCATTTTTGTATTGATTGTATTATTATCCGTGATTGGGCTAGGGATTATCAATGCGATTGAATAACGTGAAAACGTTCACAAAAATGCAATATCTGAATCGGAAGCGGTTTCAAATCTGATTTATACTAAACGTGTAGGAAGGAAGTTCTGCACCAACTTCCCCTCCTTTTCAGATGAACACCCCTCGTTCATATCATGTTTTGGAGTCAACCGACGCTGTCGATTGACTCCCTTTTTTGTATGATTAAAATTGGATTCGTTTTTCTTTGGCGAGTCGTCGCAATCGTTTCGTTTCATTCGCGTGGCCACGACTTTCGAGCATATTCACATATACTTTGAACGGTTCTGAACGATGGGAGAAGAAAGGGATATATTCGGCGAACAACTTTTGTTCGGCTTCTGATAAATGGCCGCGCTCCACGAGTAATTCCAGCTCAAGCATCTTTAAGGCTTGATAATCGGCAAGGGCGTTCTCGTCTGTGTGGGCTTTGGCTAATGTGCGGTCGCACAACGTGGTCAAACGTTCACGGAGCAAATTCCATTCGGACGAATTATAAGATTGATCGAGGAGTGTCGAGAGCAGGTCGACCCGAGTCGAGTCAACATCTTTTGGGACATGGAGTGCGGTGTATAAGGAACGATCGATCCAAACGGCGGTCGTGGGGGCATCAAGTTGATAATACTGAATCAGTTGGGATAACATCGTGGTTTGAGACAATTTTAACAACCGGAAAGGATCGCTCGTTGTGAAGAACGGTTCTTCTCCCGCTGAAGACGACAGCAACAAAAACATTTCTTCGTACATCGTCCGGGCCTCGGGCTCGTCATCCGCGTAATAGACTAAATCGCGAATGATTTTTTTCGCATGAATGTACCAATTTTTTTGGTCACGTTCACTCATCACTTGGTTCGGTACTACATATAAGTGATCATAAGCCAATTCGACAAAACGTTCAGCGAGGACGATGGTTTGTGAGAGCGAATGACGTTCGTCTGACGATTTTTGTTCTTTATATCGTGTGAACTGGCTGACCATAAAGTCGATGTCTTTCTCTTCAATCACGGTTTTAGGGATGTTTCGATACATCTCGACAATCACATCGCGAAGCGTGGCTTCGCCGTACTGTTCTAGCAACATCCGTAACTTCCCGATACGCATTAGCTCTCCCTCCTTTCAAGAGGACGTCGAACAAAGTAACTGTCCGCAGATGGGCAGACACCAATTATTATTCCTTTCCCGCTTTCGATTCAAAACAACCCTTCCGTCTCATGCTTGAGACGGATTTTTACGTTAACCGTTGTCAGAAAAACGTTTGTCGATGATAATGTAGAAAAATCTAACCATAATTGAGGTATTGCATATGAATGACGATCAACACTTATCACGTGTCGAACGCAGAAAGCGTGAGCTCGAACGGGAACGGTTGAGTGAAGAGGCTCAGCTAAACGAACAAGCTCGACACGAAACGATAAATCATCAAACAAACGAAGAGAACCCGGAAAGATGGGAGACGGGCCGGCAAGCAGAGGCGACACAAGGCGAGCATCCGTTTCTAAACCGAGCGCATGAACAGTCGTCTGAACCAAAAAAGAAAGCGCGCGACGTCCGGAAACCGAAAGCGAAGTTAACCCTTCCGTTCGGCACGAAACGTAAATCAAAGCCACTTCGAGACGAACGACGGGAACCGAGACGCCAAACACGTGAACCGGAACGAACTCACGTCAAACATGAGACGACCGCACCGAAAGACAAACCGCGCCGCCGGAAGTGGAAAGGGAAGCTATTGCTTGTCATGTTGCTCCTCCTCATCGGAGTCGGCTATATGGCAACGCGTCCTGTCACGTTTTTAGTGATGGGAAGTGACGCCCGCGTCGGAGAATCATTATCTGGATCACGGACGGACTCTTTACAGTTGATGGAATTTGTACCACGTTCACGCACTGTTCAAAACGTCTCGATTCCGCGGGACACGTATACAGCGATTCCTTGCGAACCAGAACGAGAAGGCGATAAAATCACCCATGCGTTTGCCTATGGCGGTGCGGATTGTACGGTCGGGGCGGTAGAGGGACTGACGGAAACCTCGGTTGACGGTCAAGTCGTGATCACGTTTGAAACGTTTATGGAATTGATTGACCTCGTCGGCGGCGTCAACGTCACAGCGACCCACTCGTTCAGCGAGAAAGGCTTCAATCAAACGTATGAGTACACAGAAGGAGTGTCTTACGCCATGGACGGGGACATGGCGCTCGCCTACGCCCGTCACCGGAAGACAGACACGGACGGTGCCCGCTCGAACCGCCAAACCGAAGTCATGTCGGCCGTCGCCGATAAATTGGCCAGTCCGACGGGGTGGACGAAAATCCCGGCGACGTATCGTTTCATGAAAGACGAAATGGGACTCGAAATGAATCCGTTGCAGATGGCATCGATCGGAATGACGATGGTATTACAGCCGCAGGTGGATAAACTTCAAATCGAAGGAGAAGACGCCTACATCGATAACGTCTATTACTATCAACCGACCGAAGCGAGTGTTCAAGCCATTCGTGACGCCCTCGACTTGACGATGTGGGGAACGGTGAGATAATTTCGCGAAAAGGGTTTGATTCCGTTCCGAAAGAGGAAATTTAATCAAATGAACTACTCTTTTGAGGAGGGAAATTTGAATGAAAGTTTTAGTCATTGGAGCAACAGGAAAGATCGGTAGACGTGTATTGAAAAGTTTAGCGAAATCGCATCAAGTGACCGCTTTAATTCGTTATCCTGAACTACAGGCAGAGTATGAAAAGATGGGTGCGCGCGTGCTCACCGTCGACGTCGAGAAAGAATTGGATAAAGGGATTCACGAGGCGACCTCGGGACAAGATGCCGTCATCATCGCGGCAACGGCAGGGGCAGATGGGTCAAGCAAGGAAATCGAACTGCTGGACCGCAACGTCGCGATGAAAGCGATTGACGCTGCTAAAAAAGAACGTGTCCGTCACGTCGTCTTGCTCAGTGCATACGGCGCGGATCAACCGGACGCGGCACCGAAAGAACATTTCAACTTCTTGTCTGCCAATAACGCGGCCGATGAGTATATCGAACATAGCGGTTTAAACTACACGATCATTTGCCCAGTGACAATTGTAGATGGGCCAGGGAAAGGCTCGATTGAGGCATCGGAAGACTTGAGTGATGCGAATGGTGCGACGATTTCTGAAACGGACGTCGCGACGATCATCACCGCTTCGCTCGATAATCGTGGATTGTATGGCCGTCGGATCGAAGTGAAATCCGGCAGTACCCCAATCAATGAAGCACTCGATTTTGACAGTCGTGGGGAAGTGGCGACTGGAGGCAGAACAACGCTTCGTCGACCACAACGCTAACGAAAATCTGGAGGAGAAGGTGTCCTGATGGAACGAAAATTGTATAAAGATCCGTCTGATCAAATGATTGCCGGTGTCTGTTCGGGACTAGGGAAATACCTCGGGGTCGATGTCACGTTAATGCGCATCATCTTCGTCGTCCTCGCTTTGTTCGGGGGTCCTGGTCTATTGATTTATATCGTCCTGGCCATCGTCATGAAAAAACCGCCGTCAGAGTATGAGGCGGAGCAAGAAAATCGCTTTTAACAAAACGAGCTGACCGCATTAAACTGTACCCTGAGTAGTAGACACTAAAAAAAAGTCTACTGCTCAGGGTTTTTGTGTACACTGGACTAAATCATATTGGGAGTGAATTCGAGTGTCGAAGAAGATATTTACGTCAAAAGAAATAGATGCGCTAGCCGCAAATCCTTACGTTAAATCTGTGAGCCCGAAAGGGATCACGTATACCGATGAGTTTAAGGAACTTTTTATAGCACAGACGTTGGAAGGAAAGTTCCCTGTGGAAATCTTCCGGGGATGTGGATTCGATGTGGAGGTACTCGGTGAACGGCGTATGAGTTCTTGTAAAAATCGTTGGACACGAGCTTACCGAAAAGATGGGGTAATGGGGCTGCGCGATACACGATCAAGTAATTCAGGACGTTGGAGAGATAAAGAGCTGTCGACAGAAGAACGGTACGCGAAGCTCGAGGCCGAAAACAAACTGTTGAAAGCAGAGGTCGAACTATTAAAGGAGATCCGCCTGGCGGAAGGGAGAGGAAAGCTGGACTTAACGCATCGCAAAAGTATGAGCTGATTCAAGGTGTCATCATCAAGCACAAAATGAAGGGGATGGTCAGCCATCTCTGCCAGGTGGCCGGGGTGTCACGTCAGGGATACCACGCCTATTTCTCGGAACGGAGGAGACAGACCAGACAGGAGCGCGAATCGAAAGACGTGGCTCTTCGTGACCTCGTTCTGAAGGCGTTCCACTTCAAGAAGCGCAAGAAGGGTGCTAGGCAGATCAAGATGGTGCTGTCTGGTCATTTCGGTGTGACGATGAACCTGAAGTGTATCCGACGTATCATGCGGAAATACAACATCGTGTGTCCAATCCGCAAGGCGAAGCCATACAAACGGCTCATTAAGGCGACGGCCGAGCACCGGGTGGTGCCGAATCGCCTCAAACGCGAATTCAAACAGGGCACTCCCTACAAGGTGCTTCTCACCGATATCACCTACATATTTTACGGGAACGGTAAGCGAGCCTATCTTTCGACCATCGTGGACGGTTCGACCAATGAGGTACTGGCGCATCAACTCTCTGAGAACATCAATCTCGACATTGTATTGGATACGTTGAAGCGTTTACGGAAGAACCGGAGGATTCGCTTGGACAAGGACGCATTCATCCATTCAGATCAAGGAGGGCACTACACGAGCCCGACCTATCAGAAAGAGGTGAAGCGTATGAAGCTAGGTCAATCCATGTCCCGACGGGGCAACTGTTGGGATAACGCTGTCCAGGAATCATTCTTTGGACATTTCAAGGATATCGTCGAGTTAAAGGCCTGTACCACGTTCGATTCACTACAGCGTGAAATCCGAAAAACCATTAACTATTACAACCATCATCGTTATCAATGGAACATGAAAAAGATGACTCCCGTACAGTACAGGAATCATCTCCTTGAATCAGCATAAGTTTTTTTATTAATGTCCTTTACAAGGGGTACAGATTACATCGGTCAGCTCGTTTTTTATTCGGTATAGAGCGTGTAAGTCGCCTCGAACGACTCACCAGGGTCGAGCAGTTGCATATCTTCTTTATGGCGGATGTCCTTCCGATGACCTTTGTAGTCAGCGTGTCCGAACCAAGGTTCGAGACAAGCGAACGGGGCGTCGGAGTGTGGAGGCGACCAGATGCCGAAATGGGTGAAGTGAGGGGATTCCATGACGATGGCCCGACCGCTCGGTTGATGTCGAAGCGCTGCGTACTCGATTTGTTCAAAGATGAGGGCATCTTGGTCGAACAAATGATGCGTCAGCGGGATGTAACGGCGTTCCCCGAGAGGTTGATAGGCACCCGTCAAGTAAGGTCCTTCGAGCAATAGACGGTCGAGTGTTCGCGTCTCCCCAAAGTCAATCGTATAGTCTTCAAACGTCCCCCCGGCAAATGGGATATTAAAGGCCGGGTGCCCGCCGATGCTGAACGGGAGGACGGTATCATCTCGGTTGACGACACGATACGTCACGCTCAACTCTTCGCCGATGAGGCGATAGATGACATTCAGTTCGAATGAAAATGGATAGTGTTTACGCGTCTCGACAGAATCGCGCAGGATAAAGCGGACGTGTGTGTCTGTTGCCTCGGCGACCTCGAACAGTTCGTCGCGCGCAAATCCGTGTTGGCTCATCGTGTACGTCATTCCGTCATATAAGTAACGGTCGTCGAGCAGGCGTCCGACGAACGGAAAAAGGATTGGGGCTTGCCGGCCCCAATACGTTGGGTCACCTTGCCAGAGGAGCTCCGTCCCGTCGACGTTCCAACTGGTCATTTCGGCACCGTGTGCTTTTAGTGTGACGCTAACTTTCTCGTTGTAAAGTTGCAAGATAGTTACTCTCCTTTGAATGATATGATAAGTTAAGTTTAGGAGTGAACAGTACACAGGACAAGGGGTAAATCATGCGATTTCATAAACTAGCGATTGGATTGATCATGGCTGGCCTCGTGGCCGGTTTAGGCTATAAAGGATATGACGAGTTTAATAGTCAGGCGAAGGAACCGGCGGTCAGCATCGCCACGGACGATAGCGTACTTGGCGGTCTCGAGGTCGGTCAACGCGCGCCGGCCCTTGAACTGGAGACGGTCGAAGGGGAACGCCTATCGCTCGCCGATTACAATGGACAGCCGGTTGTAGTGAACTTCTGGGCGACGTGGTGTCCTCCGTGCCGTGAAGAACTACCTGAACTGATTAAATTTAGCGATGAGACGGGCGTCCCTGTGCTAGGCGTGAACATCACGAATAACGAACGTCGCGGCCGACGAGATGTCGATGCATTTTTAGAAGAAGTGCCGCTCAGTTTCCCGGTCCTGTTAGACGAAGACGGCGAGGCTGTAAAAACGTATCGCATTGTGGCCATGCCGACGACCTATGTCATCGGATCAGACGGTGTGATCACCGCCAAACAAGTCGGACCGGTCGATTTCGATTGGTTGCGAGACAAAACAAAGTAAATGAACGGACAAAGACAGACTGGGAGTGAACCGGTCTGTCTTTGTCTACTTTTTATAATGTTGTTTGATGAGCGCATCAAAATTCGGTGTCATGTCTTCCTCGAGATAATAGTGATGATTGTCTCGAATGATTGTATCGCCAACACGTGCTTCTGATGGCAAGAATCGTCTTGGGATGAAACTCGAGCCGTTGTTCCAACGTAACACGGCATACTTCCCTTCGACCCGCACCAATGTGCCGTACTTAATCATGCCTCTTCCTCCTCAACGAACAGCTTTCTGTCTCTTTATTCTTATAGAGTGTATTCCCACATTCCACAAAAGCTACACATATTTGCGCAAGGCTGGACAAGCAAATGGGAACTCAAAGAGGTGACAAAATTGTGAAGAAAGTTAGGAGAAAACGCTTTCTTTTTTGTTTGTTTTCTTCTATAATGAAGGCACGGGGTGATTTTGACGAATTTGTGAACAATGGGGGTATGGTCAATGTTTTCATCAGCTATGATTGGATTGCTCGCCTTAACCGGCGTGACCATTTATGGGATTGACCGTATGTTCACGGTCCGTTCAGAGCGCATCACAAAGAAATAGGTCTACATAATAGGGGGGATCGCAACGTCTTGGGGAGACGTTGCGATTTTTTTGTGTCAATAATCTTGCTGCCGTGACTCGCGATCTTTCGCTTTTTGTTCGACGTGCTTACGGTTCCGTTCATGGACGCGTTGGAAAAAGGCGTGCTCGGGCCAATGGGGAGACCAAACGCGTTCTTCTGGCAAGGCGAGGATATATTCTTCGGCGGCGCTCAGTCGCTCCATCATTTTGCTGCGATCGTCGCATAAATCGCCGTGGCCCGGGACGAGCCACCGAATCTCATACTCATAAATGGCGGCTTGGAGTTTTTGCAAGGAATTCAAATACGCCTCGGCATCATGCTCGATGAACGGAGGCTCGATATTGGACCCGTAGTCGCCACAAATCAGGAGCCGCAGCGGTTCGACGATTAAAGACATATGAGTCGACTCGTGTCCTGGCGTCAATAAAAACGTGATGGGGGTAGAGCCGAGTGCGAGCGTCCCGTCCTCGGAGATCATGATGTCGACGGCCGGTTTGACGATGGGGCGATCGATATAATACTGCTCATAAAACGACTGGATCTCGTCTAACTGCGAGCGCGCATCCGTCTCGACGAACGCCTGAGATGCGATGACGGTCGCATCGGGAAACGCATAGGCACCGATAATATGGTCGTAATGCTGGTGCGTATAGATGACATACAGCTTTTTGCCTTGTCGACGCAGTTCGACGTCTCGGCGGATGGTGGCAATCTCTTCAGGCAGCCAGTTCGGATCGATGACGATTAAGCTCTCATTCGTCTCAATCAACGTCGAAGTCGTTCGCATGAGTGCACTTTCGTAAACAGTGAACGGTTGAAGACGTACTTGAATCACGGGAATCCCTCCTTCTTGTCTTCCATCCTTTTCCCGAATCGTCATCATTTAAGCGTCGCCGGTATGACTGCTATTATCGTGAAAAACAAAAAAAGCAGAACGTCGAATGAC
Organism: Exiguobacterium mexicanum; assembly: GCF_005960665.1. Classification (GTDB taxonomy): domain Bacteria; phylum Bacillota; class Bacilli; order Exiguobacteriales; family Exiguobacteriaceae; genus Exiguobacterium; species Exiguobacterium mexicanum_A. The sequence continues at coordinate 2,185,852 of NZ_CP040676.1, read as the reverse complement.
GTCCTGCTTCATGCACGGTGTACCGTGCGGTTATGTGTGCGAGCAAATTCTCGCGTATATGTCGGTAATTGGAGCGGGTGAAGAGAATCGAACTCTCGTCATCAGCTTGGAAGGCTGAGGTTTTACCATTAAACTACACCCGCATATGAAATTTTAAAATGGAGCGGGTGAAGAGAATCGAACTCTCGTCATCAGCTTGGAAGGCTGAGGTTTTACCATTAAACTACACCCGCGAAACGCTTAACGTTACGGTAATATAATAGCACAGGATTTTAGCTTTGCAAACCCTTTTTTGAAAAAACATTGGTTGTTGCGGCTAGGTCGTCTTGCTAAGATAATAGGAGAGAGGAGTGGATGGGGCATGAGTGAGCGTAAATCCTATTTACAGATGATGAGCGAGGGCTTTCGGATGATGAAAGAAGGCAAACAAATCAATCATGAGACGAAGCTGCGCCAATGGACATTCTCGATCAGCTGTGAGGCGAATTGGCTTGTGATTCTCCGGACAGAGCGCTTGAAATGGATCAGTCCAGAGACCGATCAGTTCATCATTGAACCGTTATTCGTCCAAATCGGGACGTTACAGCTCACGCGTCATCTCGAAACGAACGAAGTACGTTTGACTATCGATGAAGAATGGGGAATTGAAAGTAAGGTCGTCTGTGACGACCAGGAGTGGGAACGATTCGTCGCGTCGCTCAAACAATTGAAGGGGGAGTAGTCGTGAGTCGAGAAAGGCTATATCGGATTGAAGCGGAAGCTCGTGGGAGTGCCTGGCGGGCCCGTGTATTGACCGGCATCCAACGATTCCGCTTTTTTAAAGGGGAATTGCTCGCACCGACTGAACGCCCTTACGTCGTCTTGAGTATCTCTCAAGACATGCAGGCACTTCCCGATTTGATTGAGACGGATATGGGCGTCCTGCTCATCCATGAACGAATCGGCCCGATTTTTATGAATTTATGCCCATATGATATTCAACTCGTTCGAGTCGAGTTGCACACGAGCACCGGAAAGACGGATCAATACTGCGCACTCAACGTGTTACGCCGTTTCGAGATTGAACATCTTGAAGATTCGGGCGAGTATCGACCGTTAGATTCGGATCGGCTCTATTTTTTGTCACGGCAAACCGTGAGACTAAATTTATTCGGGCATATGATTGCCCAAGATCGAAACAGCCAACGCCTTTACGTAACGGAGCGTCTCAAATATGCGCTTCAAGCGAAAATGGTGACCGGGCTGGCATTCAAGAAAACGAAGGAGCAAACAGCATGAAGGAATACGAAATTGACGGTTGGATCCGTCTAGACTACCCAGAACACTTTGAATACAACGAAGAAGAAGACCATGTCAGCTTTTACTCTGTCGAGGCAGATGCGCAAGGGACGCTTCAAATGTCCATTTATGAAGCGGAGGAAGCACAAGCCCCGAGTGACGCCGCGCTTCAAGAATTGAACACGTTTTTAGGTGAGTTCCCGATCGACGTCAAAGTCGCCCCAAGCGTCACGTCGGAGGCCGGCGGCATGACGACGGCCTACGCGAGCGGAATTGAAGACGGCATGCATCTCGACGTATGGTCGTTGACAGACGGGAAGCGACTTTTGTTTTTGACGTATGTCGCCGATGAAGTGACGAATGAAAAGTTGGAAATCGAATCGATTATCGACTCGATCGAATGGACATAACAAGAGACACGCACCTATAACGGTTGCGTGTCTCTTTGTGTCTTACTGGAATTTTGGAACGTCGAAGTGCAATGTATAAGCATCGAGGTTTTGATAAATTTCGAAAATTCGAGTCGTCTGTTTTGTTGCCCATCCGATGTCGGTGGCGTACTGATGATTACCAGGTACGGCCGGATTAAAGCGCATTTTGTATAAGGTATTTTGTTTATGCGTAGGATGGTTAATATAACTTGCGCCAATCCAGTAAGCGCCCCCAACAATAGCTGACTCTGGTGTGAACCATTTTTGCTCGAAGGCGAACTTGGCACCTGTCGTAAGCGGACTGCTGTCGACTGCTTGAATGCCGTACATATTATACACAGTAGCGGCAACTTTACGGTCGGGGTGGATTCGAACACCACTCGAATTGATTAAGGCGTTTCCATCTTTATCCACTGGGACTCCCCGGGCGAGGATCGATTTTCCATGTCCTGTTTCATGAATAGCGTGTGCGAGCAAATAGATTTCATTGACGTTGTATTGGTTCGCCGCATTGATGAACGCTTGGCCTTGGCCAGTAAGTGTCCCACTGTCCTGAAGAACCCCATTTAATGTGGACGCACTTGTACCTGCGCTCTTAGACAAGTCAAGGAATTGATAAAACGCCTGTGAATCTTGACTGAAGTTACTCGGATTGACATAAGGTTCGATATCTGACACTGAAGCACGACGCCACGTGTTGTCGAAGACTCGAATATTATGGCCGGATGGTCGACGGTAGGATACCGTATAATAGTTTCCTTCCTGACCTGTGATTGTTACTTTCTCATCTGGGTTGATTTGACCGTAAGCATGTGATGTAAGGCTGGCTCGCTCCAAAATCTTCGCTTCGCCGACAACAGAACTTGGTGTCACGAATCCTGTCATTGTTCCATGCTTTACTCGGTACCATACCGTTGAGCCGACTGTTTGTCGACTGACATATTGAAGTAAGGTGCCGTTCGGGACAGTAGCGAGCGTCGTTGAGGTCGTTGAAGCGCTCGATTTTAAGGCTGTCCCGACGCTTGAGATGACTCTGATGTTGTTGTTGATGATTGTTCCTGTTGAGCCGTCGATTTTTACCCACGCGCGTGGTAAATAGGCTTTGGCGTATCGATGGGCGTCAGTTTGACCAAATTGAGCCATTTGGCGCTCTGCCATCGCCTGAACCGTGATTGGATAGCTCGTGTAAGACACGATACGTTTGATTCCTGTCGCCGGTGGTGGTGTCGTGACCGTTGCAGTATAACTAAGATGGATATAACTTCCGGCGAAGCTTCCGCTCGTCAAAATGCCCCAAACTGAATTGAGTACAGGTTTTACTTTAACGATCGTACCGTTCGGCAACTCACCAACTTTATTGCTACTGACGTCCGCTTTTTCACGGACGTTCAATGGGATATTGTTATCGACCACTATTCTGACTTCGCGCTCCGGTCCGTATTGTTCAGTTGAAGTTGGAGGCGGTGTGAGCGAGAAGTTTCGTGAGGCTACATAACCCGTTACATTTGCGTAGCGAACTTTGAACCATGATCCCGTTGCACCATGAGCAGAAAGTTGATCAACCTTCGCACCAGTTGGAATCGTTTGGAGAACTTTCGAGCTAGTCGAAGTCGACGAAAACATCGTGGTTGCTTGTTGCGCATAATAAGGAGTGACAGGCGCTGCAATTTGCGACTCGGACAAGTTTCGCATCGGTACAAAGCCCGTTAACGAACCGACTGCTACTTTCGCCCATGAACCGGTCGCACCATGTGTCGATAGAAGTTTGACACTTGTCGTGACTGAGAGTGTCCCCAACGTCTTGCTTGAAGTTGACATCGAGCTATAAATACTAGATTTCGTCTTGACGTACATTGTCTTCGGTTCGACGGTCACGGGAAATTGGACGTTACGTTTTGCGACATATCCAGTCTTACTACCGTAAGTGATTTTCGCCCATGACCCAGTTGCGCCATGTGCAGACAAAAATTTGATTTGCGCACCTTTTGGAATCGTAAGCAATACCTTTGAAGACGTACTCATCGAGCTGTGCATTGTTGTACTTAACTTCATAGTGTGAGTCGTGCTTGACTGGTTTGACACTGTCCCACCTTCAACTGGTGAGAAATAACGTTGAGCCACGTATCCAGTTTTCCCACCATATGTGACTTTCAACCATGAACCACTCGCTCCGTGAGTGGAGATATATGTGACCGTCGCCCCTTTCGGGATAGTTTTGAGAATCGGCGCGGACGTAGTCATTGAAGAACGCATGTTGACGTTCGCATCGGCAGTGTATGCGTTAGCAGTTGCTGTTTTCGTCATAGATGGCTTTAATGTGAGGTAAGAAGATGCGACATATCGCTTTTGACCTTGGAAATTGATTTGAGCCCAACTGTTACTAGTTGAATATATTTGAACTTTAGTTCCTTCTGTCAGTTTTCCAACAATAGATGACGTAGTCGATGTAGAAGATCGGACGTTTAAAATAGAGGTATTGACTGTTCCTTCGTATGTTGCTGCATATGAATGAGCGGGGACGAGCGTACTCAACACCGTGCTAGAGATGAGGACGGCCGTGCTCAATCGTGTGATCGTTGGCTTCAATGTGTTACCCCTTTCGGTGAATACGTATAAACATACATGTATTTTTGTAGTGTGCGGTCTAAGTATAGCGCACTTAAAAATTGGAAAGAAGAATTTGATTTACAAAAAAGGTAAATGAATTAGAATGCTGTTGTATGTTTTTGGTAAATAAAAAGAACCTCCTAGGAAATGGAGGTTCTTTTTGCGATTTGTACCGTTTGATGCATCCAGTCGCCGATGTCCGTCCAGATATCTTGACGTTGGCGCTCACGGAGCACTTCATGGCGAGCCTGATCATAAGACAGCACGGTCAATTCGATGTCGGCGGCCTGATGTTTGCGGACGATTCCGGAGAGTCCTTCTCCGTCATGGACGACAGGATCATCGACACCTACGACGAATAAAATCGGGAGTGTTTTCGGATGCTCCTGAATCCGGGCGGCGGAGGTCACATCGAGTGACGCTTTTGCTACCTCATGTAAATAACCGAGCGTCGGAATGCCACCACAGTCCGGGTCGTTCACATAGGCGATCACTTCCTCGGGGACACTCGAAATCCAATCGCTCTCGGTCGTGGCGGGTAAGAATTTCAAGTTATACCGTCCGAACAATAAGCGTTCGAACAACCGGGACTCATGGGCGCTCCCTTTGAATCGGATGGCACAATCGATCGCATACAGTCCGGCACGTCCAATCAATCCGGAATGCGGGGGCGGGGAGACGGCGATGACGCCTGCCAAGCGATGACCTAACTGTTGGCCGAGTCGGCGTGCTAGCAGTGAGCCGAAACTATGGCCGAGGACGATGGTCGGCAATGCATCTTGGTAATGATCGAGGAGCGAGATGGCGTCGTCGACCATTTGATTAAATCCTTCGTGTGGAGATAGATGAGCGTAAGTGGACTGGGTTCGGGCCAAAGAACCGGCGCCGCGAAGGTCGCACAGAAACACATTAAAACCAATTTCTGACAAAAAATCAGCGAATTCGACATAACGTTGATGATGTTCAAGCATCCCATGGAAAATGAAACAATTTCCAATCGGTTGTCTGGCCTTGACGTGCAATAGTTGTGTCCGGTATCCGTCCGCATACGTATGTTCCGTGACGTCCATCCCTCTCCCTCCGTTGTCTTGATTAGAATAAGCCAATCGCTTTCCCAGTCTCATCAATCCCCATATTCAAGGCGGCCGGTTGTTTCGGCAGACCCGGCATCGTCAAGACGTTACCTGTCAAGGCGACGAGGAAGCCAGCGCCGACCGACGGTTTCAACTCTCTTACGGTCACAGTGAACCCGTGCTGGTAACCGAGTTTCGTCGGGTCGTCTGACAGCGAGAACGGCGTCTTCGCCATACAAATCGGCAAGTGTTGCCAGCCGTTCGCTTCGATTTGAGCCATTTGTTTTTTTGCGGTCGCGGTGAACGTGACGTCGGCCGCCCCATACACTTCACGGGCGATCGTCAAGATTTTTTGTTCGATCGAATCGGTCAACGCATAGAGCGGGGTGAATGCACTCTCATTCGACTCAATCGTCTCGATGACGGCCTCGGCGAGCGCGCGTCCGCCTTGGCCTCCGTTTGACCACACTTCACTGAGCGCCAATCGAATGTGGTTCGCTTCACACCAGTCGATGACGGCCGCCAACTCTTCGGTCGTGTCTGAATTGAATCGGTTGAGGGCGACGACGGTCGGCAAGCCAAGTTTCCCCATCGTCTCGACATGTTTGGCGAGAAGTTTTAATCCGTTCCCGACGGCTCCGACGTTCTCGACGTGGAGTTGGTCTTTGGCGACGCCGCCATGCATTTTCAAGGCACGGACTGTCGCCACGAGGACGACGGCGTCCGGATTTAATTTACCGATGCGTGACTTGATGTGACAGAATTTCTCGGCACCGAGGTCGGCTCCGAATCCCGCTTCGGTGACGACGTATTCACCGAGCTTGAGCGCAGTTTTTGTCGCAATCAACGAGTTGCAGCCGTGAGCGATGTTGGCGAACGGACCACCATGAACAAGCGCGGGCGTCTGTTCGAGTGTTTGCACCAAGTTCGGCTTGAATGCTTCTTTCAACAACAGTGTCGCGGCACCAGCCGCCCCGATTTGTTCGGCCGTGATCGGTTCGTTGTCTTGATCGTAGGCGACGACGATGCGCTTGATGCGTGCCTCGAGGTCGGTCAACGAATCGGCGAGGCAGAGGATGGCCATGATTTCAGACGCCACGGTAATGTCAAATCCGTCTTCACGCGGTACCCCGTGGGCACTGCCGCCGAGGCCGATCGTCACGTGACGAAGTGCACGGTCATTCAAGTCGAGGACACGTTTCCAAACGATTTTACGGACGTCGATCCCGAGGTCGTTCCCTTGATGAAGATGATTATCGAGCATGGCGCTGATCGTGTTATGAGCTGCAGTGATCGCATGCATGTCACCTGTGAAGTGAAGGTTGATGTCTTCCATCGGCAACACTTGGCTGAAACCGCCGCCGGCCGCACCGCCTTTTAAGCCCATCGTCGGACCGAGTGATGGTTCACGTAGACAAACGATTGCTTGTTTATCGAGTTGATTCAACGCTTGTCCAAGTCCGACGGTCACGGTCGACTTTCCTTCGCCGGCTGGAGTCGGATTGATCGCCGTGACGAGGATGAGTTTCCCGTCTTCTCGAGTCGCCATCCGATCGATGACATCGAATGATAACTTGGCTTTATATTTCCCGTATAGATCGAGGTCATCTTCTTGTAAACCGAGTTTTTCCGCAATCTCTTTGACAGGTAGCATCTCGGCTTGTTGGGCAATTGTTAGGTCGGATAACGGTTTAATCGTCGTCATGTATAAAATCCCTCCACTTTCGAACATTATAACCTATTTAGTACATTTCATTCGTGAATCGACCCGGAATCAAGGTTTAATCTTTCGTTAGGGAAGACTCGTTCGTGTTGTCATTGAGTTTATCATAACCCATCGCTTCGTAGAATTCACCCATTGAGTGCAATATATTCCACCCTTTCCGTCAAATGTATCCGTTTTCATTTTTGGTCCAGGAAGGTAAGTTGATAGTGGAGGCGATGAACATGACAGAAACACCGAAACGAATCAAACGGAGACGAAATTGGAAGAAGCCGGCGAGTTTTATCGCATTCGTTGGTCCGGCCTTTTTGGCATTTGTGGCAATCGTGCTTATTCCATTTTTCAACGGGATTTATTACAGTTTCACAGATTGGAACGGTGTGACGGGGCAATTGAATATGGTCGGACTGGACAACTACCATCGGATTTTATTTGAAGATGAACAGTTCCGCGCATCGTTCTGGATCACAACGAAATATACGCTCGTGGCCGTGGTGCTGACGAATATCGTCGGCTTCCTATTGGCTTTACTATTGACGATGAATATTAAGACGCGCAATATTCTGCGCACCGTCTTTTTCATGCCAAACTTGATTGGCGGGCTTATTCTCGGGTTCATTTGGCAGTTTATCTATGTGAAGGGCTTTGAATCAATCGGTGCATTGACCGGGTGGAGTCTGTTCGAACTGCCGTGGCTAGGTGACGCTCAGACGGCGTTCTGGGGCATCGTCATCGTCGCCATTTGGCAAGGTGGGGGCTATGTCATGGTCATTTACATTGCGGCGCTCCAAAATGTGCCGACAGATTTACTTGAAGCGGCTAAAATCGACGGGGCAAACCGGTTGAAGATGCTTCGTCATATCACCCTCCCCATGATCATGCCGTCGATCACGATTTGTCTGTTCTTGACCATCTCATGGTCGTTCAAAGTATTCGATACGAACTTATCACTGACGAACGGCGGGCCGTTCAAATCGACGGAGATGCTCGCTTTGAACATCTATACCGAATCGTTTGTGAATAATAACTACGGACTCGGCTCGGCGAAAGCAGTCATCTTCTTCCTCGTCGTCGCGGCGATTACCGTCACGCAAGTGTACTTGACGAAAAAGCGGGAGGTGGAGGCATGACGACGGAAAAAATTGAACGCATCGAAGCGAATATCGATCAGGCACCACGACAATTGTTGCCACAAAAGCCGTTGCGGATGGGCGGATATACGGCGGGGCTCGGTCTCGTCGAGTTGGTGGCGATTTTACTCGGGCTCTTGTACCTCGTCCCGTTCTATTACGTCATCGTCAACTCGTTCAAATCGATCGCCGAGATTTACACGAATACGTCTGCCTTGCCGAACGTTTGGCTCGCCTCGAACTATTCAGAGGCATGGGAGGCGATGAACTACGGACGCGTCTTCTTGAACTCGCTCCTCATCACGGCCGGCGCGAACCTACTGATCGTGTTGTTCACATCGATGGCGGCTTGGAAGCTCGTCCGGACGAAACATTGGATTTCGACGGTCATCTTCTTCTTGTTCGTCGCGGCGATGGTCATCCCGTTCCAGTCAATCATGATTCCGCTCGTGAAAGTATCGAGCGTACTCGGGTTGTTAAACAGCCATTGGGGACTGATGGTCATGTATCTCGGGTTTGGGTCAGGCATCTCCGTGTTCTTATATCACGGGTTTATGAAGTCGATTCCGGAAGAAATCGAAGAAGCAGCCATCATTGACGGTTGCTCGACGTGGGGCGTCTTTTGGCGCATCGTGTTCCCGCTTTTAAAACCGATCACGGTGACAATCGTCATCTTGAACAGCCTTTGGATTTGGAACGACTTTCTGTTACCTTCACTTGTCCTCCGAGACATCGAACTGCGGACGATTCCGCTCGCGACGTTCTATTTCTTCGGACAATATACAAAACAATGGGATTTGGCACTCGCAGGTTTAGTCCTTGGGATCGTTCCGCTCCTCGTCTTTTTCTTCGGTATGCAAAAGCATATTATCAAAGGGATTACGAGCGGCTCGATCAAATAACCCTTCCCAAGGGATCTCCCCCGTCCGCTACACGGGGGAGAATTTTTTTTGAAAAAAGCTGTTGACATTTGTCGGAATATTTATAATAATTGGGTCAATTCAATTGTGAACGACATTGAAAGGACGAGTACACAGAAGACGTAAGCAAAGCGATCCGGGGAAGGTGAGAGCCCGGACTGAAATCTCTGTCGAAGAACCTCCTGGAGTCGCTACCCGAACGCTTTGCAAGTAGACGTAGCCGGAATGTTCCCCGTTATCGGAACTACGAGATGTTCGTCTCGAAAAAGTGAGTAGATTCGTCTACTAATTTGGGTGGCACCGCGGAGCTTGAAGCCTTCCGTCCCATAGTCCATGGGATTGGAGGGCTTTTTTCTATTGCTCCGTCCCAAAATCCCACAATTGGAGGAAGAAAACATGACAACGACAGCAACAAGCAAGATGAAAGCGAAACAACAGGCGATTACAGTAGTGAAGGCGACATTCGAAGACAAGTTCAGCACGGCGCTTGGGTTGACACAAGTGCAGGCCCCGCTGTTCGTCACATCGGCGAGCGGTGTCAACGACCACTTGAACGGCGTCGAACGCATTATTCAGTTCGACACGCAGTATCCGGGACACGAACTTGAAATCGTTCAGTCGCTCGCGAAATGGAAACGAGAAGCGCTCGGCCGTTACGGATTCGAGGTCGGGGAAGGCTTGTACACCCAGATGCGCGCCATCCGTCGTGATGAAGAGCTCGACGCGACGCACTCGCTTCACGTCGACCAATGGGATTGGGAACGCGTCATCGCCCGGGAACACCGGACGACGGAGTACTTGAAGGCGACGGTCGAATCGATTTACGCGGCACTCCGCGAGACGGAACAGACGGTCGAATCGATGTACGGGATTGAGGCGATTTTGCCAGAGTCGATTCATTTCTTGACGAGCCAAGAACTCGAAGACCTTTACCCGACGCTCACACCAAAAGAACGTGAGCACGCGATTTGTAAAGCGTACGGTGCGGTCTTCCTCTCGCAAATCGGTGGTGCACTCGCCTCAGGCGATAAGCATGACGGTCGTGCGGCCGACTACGATGACTGGTCACTCAACGGCGACATCCTCGTCTGGCACCCGGAACTCGAATCGGCGTTCGAATTGTCGTCGATGGGGATCCGTGTCGACGAGACGGTACTCGCTGAGCAGTTGGCTACTGCCGGTGCCGAAGAGAAACGGAAGTACCCGTTCCACCAAGCCGTCCTCGAAGGACGCCTCCCGCTTACCATCGGAGGGGGCATCGGGCAATCCCGTGTCGCCATGTACTTGCTTCGTGCCCGCCATATCGGCGAAGTCCAATCTTCGGTTTGGCCGAGTGAGATGATCACCGCGTGTGAAGAAGCCGGAATCAGCCTGTTGTAATTATATAGAAGAAACTAAAACCAGGACTTTCTTTTTCAATAAGAAAGTCCTGGTTTTCTGTGCAACATTTTCCACCCTACACGTCAATTTTGACACCTACATAATGGAAGCGTTTTCATCTAAAGTTAGGGTGTACCGATTGGAATCATAATTGTCGACTCTATACTTAGGGAGGAAGCGAAATGAAACGTAAATGGAGATTATCGACCGCCGTGATGACGGCTGGGATGGTATTGACTCTTGCGGCCTGTGGCGGCGGGTCGCTTACGGAAGATGAAGGATCGAACGATGCGAACGCGGATAGCGGGGACAAACAAGACGTCACGTTGAACGTCTTCCAGTTCAAGGCGGAAATCGCCAAAGACCTCGAGGCGATGGCGAAAGAATACGAAGAAGAGACGGGCGTCAAAGTGACCGTCCAAACGGTCGGAGGCGGAGCCGACTATGGGGCAGCGCTCAAGTCCCAGTTCGCGTCAGGCAATGAACCGGACATCTTCAATAACGGTGGCTTCACCGAAGCACAAACGTGGAAAGACAAGTTGGAAGACTTGTCGGACGAGAAATGGGTCGGTGACTTGACCGAAGTGGCCAAAGAACCGATGACGATGGACGACAAACTGTACGGGATGCCGATGAACTTGGAAGGATACGGCTTCATCTACAACAAGGAGCTGTTCGAGAAGGCGGGCATCAGTGAGTTGCCGAAGACGTTGTCTGAGTTGACGGATGCGGCTGAGAAGTTGGATAAAGCAGGCATCACGCCGTTCTCGGTCGGTTATGCCGAATTCTGGATTCTCGGAATTCACTTGCTCAACATTCCGATGGCGCAACAAGACGACCCGGATGCGTTCATCCAGGCACTGAACGAGAATAAAGAAAAATTTGAGGGCAATGAGCAGTTCCAACAATTCTTGAAACTGTTTGACCTCACCATCAAATACGGCAATAAGAACCCGCTCACGACGGACTATAACACGCAAGTCACACAGTTCGCTCAAGGTGAGACGGCAATACTTCAGCAAGGGAACTGGGCGCAACAGATGATTCTCGACGTGAATCCGGACATCGAGATGGGCTTCGTGCCAATTCCGATCAATGATGACAAAGAAAAGATGGACCGCCTCCCGGTCGGTGTCCCGAACAACTGGGTCGTCAACAAAAACTCCGAGTATAAGGAAGAAGCGAAGGATTTCCTCGAATGGATGGCGACGTCCGATACGGGTAAAGACTACATGGTCAACAAGTTCAAATTTATCCCGGCGTTCAAATCGATTGAAGCGAACGACCTTGGACCACTTGCGGACGATATCTTGGCCTATTCGAACGAAGGCAAGACGATTTCGTGGAACTGGTTCAAGTATCCGGATGGTGCGGTCAACGAGTATGGCGCACTGATGCAAGCATACGTTGGCGGTCAAAAGACAGGCGACGAGATGCTTCAAGACTTCACGAAAGTATGGGCCGATAAGGCGAAATGATAGCAACACAAGCGGCGAAATGACCCCTTCGCCACTTGTGTTTTTTTTATGAAGAAACTGTCACATGAATCCCATAAAAATGACACACATACCCCCCTGGGTTTTCGTACAATATGTTCTGTAAGCGATTGATCAAGAGGAGGGGTTATGAAACGACTAAGCGGGTTACTCGCGTTATGGTTCTTCTCACCGATCACTGTTCAAGCGAACGAGGAACCGGTGTCGCTCGAAGAACCGATTGTGATTCAATCGAACGAAACGTTTAACGGTGAAGGAAAGCGGTTCAGTAGTTGTGAACATCCTGCGTTTCAACTCGAAGGGACCGGGGCCGTGCTCGAGAACGTCGAGATCGAACAGTGCGAACGGACGACCGTACCCGCGGTGCTCGTCGTGGGACTCGGCCATCAAGTCATCGACGTTACGATTGAGGCGACCGGGACCGGGATCGCCGTCGAGAACAGTTACGGGGTCAGGTTGATTCGACCGAACGTGACAGGGAAGGGTGAGGAGGAAGGAATCTCGATCGAGGATAGCGAGGCGACCGTCATCAAAGGAGCCATCGTCGACCACGTCCGTGACGGCATTTATATTGAAAACGGGACCGGACACGAGTTGACCCGGCCGCTCGTCACGAACTCACGATACGGCGAGTCATGGGCGCTCCATCCGCTTGACGGTGGGATTGACTCAGGCCAGGTCGTCGCTTTATGCGGCAGTAACGGGGCTGGGAAGTCGACGCTGTTGAATCTTATGAACGGCACGATTCCCCCAAGCGTCGGGAGCGTGTCCTTAAGGGTCGAACGATCGATGGCGGGAAGACGTACCATCGGACGTTTGGATACATGCCAGACGACTTTGCGTTCGATCCGTCTTGGACCGTCGGTGAGACGTACGCCTATTACACATTATGGCAAGGCGTGAAACCAGATTTAGCGCTGTTGGAGCGCGTCGGTCTCGATGGATTGAGAAACCGAGCCGTCGGGAAGTTGTCGAAAGGGATGCGTCAACGTCTCCTACTGGCGCAGGCGCTCGTGACGAAACCTGACATCTTGCTCCTCGATGAACCGACGAACGGACTCGATCCGACTTGGATGCGTCTGCTCGGTGGCTTGTTGCGGGAAGAAGCTGAGCGTGGTGCGACGATCGTCTGCTCGACACACCAGCTTGATGTGGCAGCGATGCTCGCTGATGAAGTATGGATGCTCAAGGACGGTCGGCTCGCAGGTCGCGTCCTCGTCACGGACGAAGCGGCGGCTTATGCTGAAATCAAACGTTTCTTTTTCGAATCGGAAGTTGAGGCTTGTCAAACCGGCGCGGCTCGCACAAAATAATAGACAGTTGAAGTGGTGTTCGGAACCTTCCGGCACCGCTATTTTATTGGGGAGATGAAACAAATGAGAAAGAATGTTACGGTCGCGCTGTTGTTGGCGACTTTTTTAGCGGCGATTGAAGGGACGGTCGTCTCCGTCGCAACGCCGGTCATCGCGAGCGAATTGAATGGGGCTGCCCTCGTGAGCTGGGTGTTTGCCGCCTTCTTGCTGTTCACGGCGGTATCGACACCAATCTATGGGAAGGTGGCCGATTTGTTCGGCCGAAAGCGTGTCCTGTTATTTGGAATCGGGCTGTTCACGCTCGCCTCACTTCTTTGCGGACTTGCCACATCGATGGAACAACTGATTGTCTTCCGGGCGCTTCAAGGGCTCGGCGCCGGTGCGGTATTACCGATCTCGATGACGATTATCGGCGATTTGTATAAATACGAAGAGCGCGGCAAGATTCAAGGGATTTTGAGCGCGGTGTGGGGCGTATCGGGCGTGCTCGGTCCGGTCATCGGCGGGTTCTTGGTCGAGACGTTGTCTTGGCGTTACGTCTTCTTATTGAACGTACCGTTCGCACTTTTATCGTTCATCATGATCGTCACGTTCTATAAAGAGACCGTGACCGAGACGACGGAACGGATTGACGTCAAAGGAGCGCTGTTGTTTGCGTTCGGTACGACGGCGTTCTTGTATGGGCTGATCACGTTCAGCGAAACGAACGTCTGGACGGCCTCGGTCGTCGCCAGTGCCGTCTTCAGCGTCATCTTGCTCACCAGTTTCTTCTTATCGGAACGACGGGCGAAGACACCGTTGTTGCCACTCGAATTATTGAAACAACCAATCATCGCGTCGATCAATGGGGCCGTCTTCTTCGCGGCGTGGGTCCTCGTGTCAATGTCGGCCTATATCCCGATTTGGGCACAGGCCGTCCTTGGGAAATCAGCGACCGAAGCCGGATTCATGCTCATGCCACTCTCGGTCGCTTGGACATTCACGTCGATTATCGGCGGCCGTACACTTGGAGCGGCCTCGCCACGGCGTCGGGCCGTGACAGGAATGAGTCTCTTGTTGATCGGGACAATCATCTTGACGCTGCTCACGCAATCAAGCCCAGATCTGTTCGTCTACCTCGCTGTCGCCATTATTGGCGTCGGGTTCGGCTTGTCACAGCCGATGTTCATCGTTGTCTTGCAGACCGTCGTATCTTACCGGCAACGCGGGACCGCGACGGCCGCGAACTCATTTTTGAGTACAGTCGGTCAGACGCTCGGTGTTGCCGTGTTTGGTGCAGTATTCAACTTTATCGTCCTCAGCGGTTTCCGTGACGAGGCGGGCTTGAGCGACGTATCACTCGAATCGTTCTTTAATCGAAGCGTCACCGAGACGTTAAACACGACGGTCCGGCTCCAAGGCGAGCAACTCATCGCCACCGGATTGAATACCGTCTTCATCGGAGCGGCACTTGCGGCGTTCATCGCGTTGTTGATCGCGCTCCGCTTACCAGCTAACCCACCCGAACCTTCACGCGACAACTAAAGACACGGTATGATGGTGAAAAGGAGGCGATCATGTTGAAACGATGGATCCTTGTGTTATCTCTTGCCGTATTAGCAGGTTGTGCATCGGAACCTGCTGACGCACCGGCGCCAAAAGAGACTCCGGGCGAAGAGTCGACCGAAGAAACACCTGCGGAAGATACACCAGGCGATGCACCAACATCGGAAGCAGACGATTCGCTGACATTCGGTGCGAGCGAGTCTGTCGTTAAGCAATTGGACGTACCGTGGTCGATGGTAAGGACCGACGAAGGATGGCTTATCTCGGAACGAGGTGGCACAATCGCCGTCATCGATGCGGACGGGAATCTCGATCGACAACCGGTCGTCCTCGAAGAAGATGTGCTCGAAATCGGCGAGGGTGGTTTACTCGGCCTGGCCTTGACGACAGATTTCACGACATCCCGACAAGTGTACGCCTATCATACGTACGGGACACCTGGGGACGTACGAAACCGGGTCGTCGAATTGACGTGGGACGGGGAGCGCTTTGAAGAGACGGCTGTCGTGCTCGATGACATCCCAGGCGCCCAGTTCCACAACGGCGGCCGCTTATTGCTCGATGGCGACGCACTTTGGGTCACCACGGGAGACGCCCTCGTTCCGGATCTCGCTCAAGATGAGACGTCGATTGCCGGAAAAGTGTTACGGGTGTCCTTATCCGGAACAGGCGAGCCGACCGATTGGATTTATTCGTCGGGCCACCGCAATCCCCAAGGTTTGACGAAAGTTGGCGACACGCTCTATGCGAGTGAACATGGGGCGTCCGGTCACGATGAAGTGAACATTCTCGAGCGGGGAAACAACTATGGCTGGCCGCTCATCGAGGCAGACCAGGAACAAGATGGTCTCGAGACACCATGGTTCGAAGTCGGGGAGACATCGTGGGCCCCTTCGGGAATCGCGGCGGACGACCGTTACGTATACATGGCGACGCTTCGGGGGAATCGCCTTGTTGCCATCGACCGAGAGACAAAAGAGGTCACCCCGCTCGTCGAGGACAAAGGGCGTATCCGTGATGTCTGGTTAGGAGACGGAGAGCTCTACTTCATCACGAACAATACGGATGGACGCGGAAATCCGAGCAATGAGGATGATCAGCTGTATCGCTTGACCCTCGAATAGAAACTGACACCCGTGTCAGTTTCTATTCTTTTTTTTTGTTGTCGATATCCAATTATCAGGTATAATGGACTTCATATGGAAAATGAAGGGGAATTTTACATGAAACAATCGCAATTGGTACATAAGAACGAAAAGCTGTATTTTGGACTGCTCGTCGCGGCCAGCGTGTTGACGGTGGTGTTAGGAATCGTCTTCACAATCGCCTCTCTCGGCATTTTCTTATGGATAATCGGAACGATTTTAGCACTGTCTCTATTCACGCACTGGCTTCAAATCGGATATATTCGCACGAACGGCGTCAAAGTGACAGAGCGTCAATTCGCCGACTTGCATCATACGTATCAGCGTGTCGGGCAAGAGATGGGGATTCGCCTACTCCCGGACGTCTACATTCTTCAAGCCGGGGGCGTCTTGAACGCTTTCGCGACACGTTTCTTCCAAAAGAACATGGTCATCTTGTATTCGGATATCGTCGAGTTGTCACGTGATGGGTACACGAAAGAAGTCGAGTTTGTCATTGCGCATGAACTGGCACACATTCGCCGTAATCACGTTCAAAAACAGTGGGCCATGATGCTCGGCGGCTGGATCCCGTTTTTAGGGTCTGCCTATTCGCGCGCCTGTGAATTTACGTGTGACCGCATGGCCGCCCATTACATTCAAGACCAAGCCGCATCGAAACGTGCCCTCACGATTCTTGCGATCGGTGGGAAGTTGGCAAAAGAAGTGAGCGAGTTTGACTACTTGTACGAAGCGAGCCGTGAGAACGGATTTATCGCCAAGTTGAGCGAGCTGTTATCGACGCATCCGCCGCTCCCGAAACGGATTGCGGCCATCGCGACGAACGCCGGTGAGACGAACGTTCCGGTCTTCAAGACGGCAGGGTATGTCAAAGGGTCGATTATCGGGACGATTGTATTGAGCGTCATTGTCAATGTGGCCATTGTCGCCTGGTTGTTCACGAGCGACGGATTGACTGGCTTCTCAGAAGGGTTCGGCTCGCTTGATGCCATGGCAGAAGAGCCGATTCAAGAACTTGCCTATAACGATGCATCGTACGAAGAGTTCGCGGCATTGCTGGCGGACGGTGCTGACGTCAACACGCAAGACCTGTATGGCGATACGCCGCTCCATAACTTGTTATACGGGGAAGGCGCGGACATCGACACGGTCGAGCTGTTGCTCGAGAGCGGTGCCGACGTGTCCCTTGAGAACGAGGACGGGATGACCCCGGCTGAACTCGTTGCCGACTCCGGTCAACCAACAGGAATCATCGAATTGATTCAATCGTACGAGTGAACAGAGAGGTTTATGGCCATGCGTGTGGCCATAAACCTTTTTAATAACAGCTGTTGCAAACGCTTGCATGGACCGTGATATAATGATAGCGAGGAGGCGATGCGCGGATGAGCATTCGGACGAAGCTGACGGGAATGATCGCCTTGACGATTATCGTTCCCGTCATTTTGGCGACGGTCATTTCTTTTTGGTACGTCAAAGATAGGGAGCGAGAGCGGGGGCTCCAGCTCACCGAATGGTCGCTTGAGCGTGGGACGCTGCAAATGGAGCGATATATCTCGGACTTGAGCCGCCTGCCGACAAGTCTATATGCGAACCGGGACGTGCTCGATATTCTCGAGTATGGGCCGGGGCTATCCCTTCAGCAGACCGAATTGGAAGTGAGACGGGCGCTCCTCGGAATGTACTTGTCCCGCGAGGATGTGGCCCAGATTCAACTGCTCATGCTCGAAGACATGGACTCGTTCGCCGCTTATAAAATGAAAGTGTCCCCGCGTTCGAAACAGCAACCGAGTGCGATTCAACAGCAGTTGTTGAAGGATGAAGAGAGTCGCGTCCTGCTCGAGGCCTCGCATCCGCTCGTGCCGTATCATGATTTCGGTCCGCTCGTCTCGGAAGAAGAGGTCGTCACGCTTCATTTTCGGCTCGATAAGATTGAGACGGACCAGCCGCTCGCGATTCTTTCCATTGATATCCCGGAAGACGTCTTCATCGGTCAGCTCGCCTCGTTACAGAACAACCCGACTGAGAGCCTCTGGTTCATCGGAGGCGGTAATCAAATGTTCGCGCAACTCGGTGACGGTGAAATCCCGCAAAACGTGTCGACGAACTCGTTGTCGAGCGATGGAAAGCATCACCGCATTGTCAAAGCGTTCGAGTTTGAGAACCAGACGTTTTACGTCGGGAAATCGATTCCAGATCGTCTGTTGACCGAACCGGCATCGCGGACATCGTTCATCATCTTCGTTGTTGGGATGGTGTCGCTCGTATTGGCGTTGATCGGTGCGACCTACGCTTCGATGCGCTTGACGACCCCGATCAAGACACTGACATCGAATATATGGCGCATCGAACAAGGGGATATGACGGTCTCGTTCGATTCCCTCGGAAATGATGAGTTCGGTGTGCTCGGACGGCAATTCAAACGGATGATCGAACGCATTGACGATTTGATTCAACGAGAATATCGTCTAGCGCTCGAAAATCGGACGAATGAACTGAGAGCGCTCCAAGCCCAGACGAACCCACATTTTTTATTCAACGCCTTGCAGTCGATTGGGACGCTCGCGTTGAAAGGGGACGGTAAGACGGTGTACCGTCTGATTACCCAACTCTCGTCGATGATGCGTTACACGATGCATCCGGACGAATCGATGGTGACGCTTAGGCGAGAAGTCGACCACCTCACGTCTTACATTCGGCTGCAGCAAGTCCGGTTCCCGGATCAATTCGAGATCAAGGTCGACGTTCCGGAGACGCTCCTCGATTTGACCGTGCCGAAGATGATTTTGCAGCCGCTCGCCGAGAACTTCTTTAAGCATGGATTTGAGCGCGACGGTGCGACAGCAGCGAACCACTTCTCGGTCCGGATTCACCAAGCAGGGCCAGATCTCGTGATTCGATGTGAGAATAGCGGACGTGATATCTCGGACGAAGAGCTAGCGTTGTTAAAAGAACGGATTGAGAAGTCGACCCAACCTTTGAATGGGGCAGAAGGCACCGGTTTAAAGAACATTCGGGATCGACTCATGTTAAACTATAATCGGGAGGCTCAGTTTATGTTGGCTACACCAGAGACAGGCGGATTTCGTATTGTCATGCGTTTCCCGGCCGTAAAGGAGGCGGATGCGTCATGACGAAAGTGTTGATCGTGGACGATGAGTCGCCGGTACGGGAAGCGGTGAAACTGCTCGGGGAGTGGGAACAGCTCGGCGTCACGAAAGTGATCGAGGCGCAGGACGGGGAAGAAGCGAAACGAATCATCGCCAAGGAACGGCCGGCACTGATTTTATCGGACCTGCAGATGCCTCGTTGTAACGGCATCGAGCTGATGGAATGGGTTCATAAGGAAGCTGAGGCGACCAAGCTAATCGTATTGACCGGTTATGACGAATATTCGTACATGCGGCGTGCGATTCAGCTCGGTAGTTTTGATTACTTGTTGAAGCCGATCGACCCGGACGTCTTGAATGAGACGCTTGCACGCGCTCTTGCTGACGTCACGCCTGATGAAGCGGATCCGATTCTACAGATTGGTGCGTTCATCGAGCGCCATTATGCGGAAGAACTCAGCTTACAAGGGATGAGCGAGCGCTTTTACTTGAGCCGCGAATACATATCGCGTCGCTTCAAACAACAGTACGGCGTCAACTTATCCGAATATTTGCTGTCGATCCGGATGCTCGAGGCGAAACGTCTCCTTGAGACGAGTGGACAACGTATTTATGAAGTCGCCCAAGCGGTCGGCTTTTCGGATGATAAATATTTCCGGAAAGTCTTTAAAAAACAGGTTGGCATCACGCCGAATGAATATCGGGAGCAGTGTCACCGACTATCTTGAAGGAGGAATTTAATCATGAGTGTACACATTGGGGCAGAACCAGGACAAATCGCAGAAACGGTATTGTTACCGGGAGATCCGCTTCGCGCGAAATATATCGCGGAAACGTTCCTTGAGGACGTCGAGTTATATAACGAGGTCCGCGGGATGTATGGCTTCACAGGAACATATAAAGGGAAACGCATTTCGGTTCAAGGGACAGGAATGGGCGTTCCATCGATGTCGATTTACGTGAACGAATTGATCATGTCATACGGCGCGAAAAACTTGATCCGTGTCGGTACGGCCGGTGGGATTCAAGAAGACGTTAAAGTACGTGACGTCGTCATCGCGATGAGCGCATCGAGTGAGATGGGTCAAAACCGTGTGCGCTTCAACGGGATGGACTATGCACCGACAGCGACGTTCGACCTCCTACATCGCGCTTATATGAACGCTGAAAAGGCCGGCATCCCGGTCAAAGTCGGTCAAATCTTCACAGCCGACCAATTCTATCAAGATGATTTCCACCATTTCAAGAAGTGGGCCGACTTCGGTTGCCTCGCCATCGAGATGGAGGCGGCAGGACTCTACACACTCGCTGCGAAACATAAAGTGAACGCGTTGACGATCCTTACGATCTCAGACCACTTGTTGACAGGAGAAGAGACGACATCCGAAGAACGTCAAACGACGTTTGACGAGATGATCCGTGTCGCACTCGATACAGCGGTCGAAGTCACGAACTGATGCAAATGCCCTACAAGCCACTGGTTTGTAGGGCATTTTTGTGTCCGTGCGCCTTCCCGTGTATACAAAGTGAAACCGGCAAGCTAGACTGAAGCTGAAACGAACAGTTCGAAAATCGGGCTGTACCAAGGAGTTGTGACTATGAACAAAGCATCTGCCTTTGTCATTTATAGTATCGTCTTTTTTGCTTTCTTTGATCTTTTTGCCCAGCTTCCAGTCATGAGCACGTTCGCGACATCGGTCGGTGCGACACCGTTCATCGCCGGACTCGTCATTGCCATTTATTCATTGTCGAACACGTTCGGCAACATTTTATCGGGAATCTGGACTGACCGGATCGGTCCGATCGTCATCTTATTCGTCGGTCTCGGGCTATCGAGCCTCAGTCTATTGTCATACCATCTCGTCGACACATCGACGACGCTTCTCATCGTCCGCGTCGTGCACGGGTTCGTCGCCGGCTTGATCGTACCGGCCGCGTTCACGTTGTCTGCCAATTTGACCGCAGCGAACCGTCAAGGGAAGAAAGTGGCATTGACCGGCAGTTTTGTCGGGTTGGCGGCCATCATCGGGCCGGCGTTCAGTGGGATCATGGCGAGTCGAACGACCGTCCCCGTCGTTTTCACATACGTCGCGTTTTATGGGGCGATGGTCGCATTACTCGCACTCGTCTTTTTACGTCCGTCGAAACTGTCGCTCGGAACATCGAGCCGTCAAGAGGAAGGGAAATCACGGCTTGAACGTGACGTCGTGAAGGCGTATATCGGTGCCTTCCTTTTAATGTTCTCGCAAGGTGCGATCGCGTTCTTGCTACCACTTTATGTACAGTCGCTCGGCTATGACTCCCGCTTGAGCGGGACACTGCTTAGTACGTTCGGAATCATGGCGGTGCTCGTATTTGTGTTACCGACGAACCGTTTGTTCGATCAAATCGAACCAGCGAAACTTGCGGCACTCGGTGTCGGCATTCTTGGTGTGAGCCAACTGTTGATTGGCCGTGCCGAGACATCTAGTCTCTTATACGGGGTGCTCGCCTTGTACGGTGTCGGTTTCGCGATCTTGTTCCCAGCCATCAACACGATGTTGATCAAAGCCACCAACCATGCCAACCGTGGCAAATCCTACGGATATTTTTATGCCTTCTTCTCGCTCGGGACGGTAACGGGCTCGGCTTTTTTAGGCTGGCTTTCCATCACGTTGACGCAAAAATTCACGGTGACCGGAGGCATCTTGCTCGCCGCCGGGTTGGTTCTCGTCATGATGCAACAAGCGAAAAAGCGGAACGTGCCCGTGAGATAAGGCAGACCGAGAGTGTGCAGAGCGAAGGTTCAAAATGGTCGATGGCCAAGAGAAAATGATAAGATGAAGCTAGCGCTATCATCTAAGGGAGGCAGATTTATGCTCGCACCAATCGAACAGTTGACCATCGAAGAGCTCATCCGTAAACAACGTCGTTTCTATCGGACCCAAGCGACCAAATCGCTCGCATTCCGTCTCAGTATGCTGACGTTTTTAAAAGAATCGATCAAACATCATGAGGCCGAAATTCTCCAAGCGTTGGAGCAGGATTTGAACAAATCGGAACTCGACGCGTTCACGACGGAAATTGGTTTCGTCTACGATGAGATTACACGGACGACTCGTGAGTTGAAACGTTGGATGCGCCCGAAGCGAGTCCGCGGTGCTTCGATTCATCTCGGGACGAAAAGTGAGGTCATGTATGAACCTTATGGCACGGTACTGATTATCGCTCCATGGAACTACCCGTTTCAATTGGCGATGGCACCGCTCATCGGAGCGATTGCCGCAGGGAACACGGCCGTCGTGAAGCCTTCGGAATTGACACCGAACGTCGCCCAAATAATCACAAAAGTGCTCGAACGGGCGTTCACTGACCGCTACGTCGTCAGCGTCGAAGGAGATAAAGACGTGGCGACGGAACTGCTCGCAAAGAAGTGGGACCATATCTTCTTCACTGGGTCGACACCGGTCGGAAAAATTGTCATGGAGGCGGCGGCGAAACATTTGACGCCGGTCACGCTTGAGCTCGGCGGGAAATCGCCGGCCATCGTCCATGACGATGCCAATATCGAGATTGCGGCGAAACGGATCGCTTGGGGCAAATGGATGAACGCCGGGCAAACGTGCGTCGCTCCAGACTATGTCCTCGTCCATGAATCGAAACGAGAGGTATTCCTCGAAGCCATTAAACGTGAAGCGTTCACGATGTTCGGGAATGGCGTCGGGACGAAGCGGTTCACACGAATCGTCAATGAGACACATTTCGACCGTTTGACCGGATATTTGACGGAAGGCGACGTATTTTTCGGAGGTCAGACCGACCGAGATCAATTGAAGATCGCTCCGACTGTATTGACGGACATCGAAGAAGACGCAAACGTTATGAAGGATGAGATTTTTGGGCCGATTCTACCGGTACTCACGTATCGTCAACTCGATGAAGTGATTGATTTCGTTGCAGCGCGCCCACACCCGCTCGCGCTCTATTTGTTCACTGAGACGAAAGAGGTGGAGCAGAAGGTGATGAAGTATCTCACGTTTGGCGGAGGTTGTGTCAATGATGTTCTTATGCATTTGACGAACCCGAACCTGCCGTTCGGTGGCGTCGGTGAGAGCGGAATGGGCTCGTATCATGGTCGCTACAGCTTTGAGACGTTCAGCCATGCCAAATCGATTTTACGCAATACGACGAAATTTGATTTGCCGGTTCGTTATCCGAACTTCAAAGGAGCCGAGAAGTTGATTCGACTCGTCTACCGATGATTGGATTAGACTGCAGAGAGCCTGCAGTCTTTTTTTTGTGAACGAAAAAATAAGAAGATTGTTTGAAATGTCACATACTTTTATGAAAATGCCCATTGCCCTCCTGTATAATAAAACCATATATCACGCACGAGGCCAGATTAGGCATGAGACCAGTGGAGGGAGCAGACAACATGACTATGAAATGTGGGACGACCCAACCGAACAGCTTCGTCTTCTCAGAAGAGACGAAACAGCTCTTATTCGAGATGATGACGTTTCAAGAATATTCAAAAGCGAGTATCGTTTGTTGGGAAGGCGAAAGATGCAGTAAGTTCTTTTATTTGAAGAGCGGTACCGTCAAATTCACGAAACTGACGAAAAAAGGGAGTTCGCTCATCATGTTCATATACGGCGCTGACGACTTCTTTGGAGAGTTCGACATCGACGAGGTATTCCCGAGCTCCTATAGTATCGAGACGACCGAGGACAGTGTCATCGGCTGGATTTCAAAACAAGAGATGGACGAGCTCGTGCGTCAAGACGCGCAGCTGGCTACGGAGGTATTGCGTTGGACTTCGATGATGCGTAAACAGTCCGAGATGAAGTTGCGTGACTTGTTGCTGTATGGGAAGCCAGGGGCGCTCGCCTCGACGTTGCTTCGCATGGCGGCAATGCACGGCGTAGAGGAGACAGAGGGGGTCACAGTTCCGAGACATCCGTCTGACGGCGAACTCGGACAATTGATCGGTGCACCTCGCGAAACGGTCAATCGAATGATGAACCAGTGGCGGAAAGAAGGCGTGTTAACGACGACTCCGACATCGATGGTGTTGCATGACATCGATTTCCTAAAAGAGCTATGTTACTGCGAAGGCTGTCCCGCCGGTATTTGTCGGCTTTGACTTGCCGTTCATAAGCATTGAAAAACGTGCGGCGTCACAACATGAGAACATGAACAGGTGATTGGACCGACTGATGTCGGAGCAATCGCCTTTTTGTATGCCTTTTTTCCAAATGTGAACTTTATGTGTGGAAACTACGCAAATTTGATGTGATTGTCACTTTTGAAGTGACAAATGTCACATATTAATCAGTGCCCCTTTTCATACAATGAAAGTGGAAATCAAAGGGAAAGGGGTCCTTCACGTGGAGAAAAACGATGGACAAGAACCGAACTTAAAAGGCACGTTCACATCGGTCATGATTGTCGCTGGCGTCATCATTGCCATGTGGTCGTC
Source organism: Exiguobacterium mexicanum (assembly GCF_005960665.1). Classification (GTDB taxonomy): domain Bacteria; phylum Bacillota; class Bacilli; order Exiguobacteriales; family Exiguobacteriaceae; genus Exiguobacterium; species Exiguobacterium mexicanum_A. The sequence continues at coordinate 2,161,240 of NZ_CP040676.1, read as the reverse complement.
GGTCTTTTACTTATTTGTGACACGATAACGAGCAAGAGGAGGGAAGCACGATGCATATTCATAAACTTGAGAAGTATTGGTTAGTATTCGGCATTATTCTATTAGGCGTCTTTTTGACAGTGCTCGGTATCTCTGCGTTTGCGGCAGGGAATCAGCCGGCTTCGGACGCCGATTTGATCGACCCGGCAAAAGTGCATCAAACTGCACCGTTCGACAAACCAGGGCTTCATAAAATCGGTGACAACGAGTATGAGCTCGTCATGGTCGCCCAAGCGTTCACATTCACACCGGGCAATGTGGAAATCCCAAAAGGGGCGAAAGTCACGTTTCTCGTCACGTCACCGGACGTCGTCCACGGGTTCCAATTGACAGGGACACCGGTCAATATGATGGTCGTGCCAGGTCACATCAACTCGCTCACGTATACGTTCGAAGAAGCAGGCGAATTCTTGATTCTATGTAACGAATACTGTGGAACCGGACATCACATGATGTCGACAAAAATTAAGGTGGTGGACTAAATGAATGACGTAGCCTCAAAATTAAAACAGTGGGAAATGGAACGCGGCGTACCGGTACCAAGTATCGGTGTTAAAGAAGCGCGCCTCGCCTATGCCCATGTCGTCATTTCGGTCCTCGCCGTCTTAATCGGCGGTTTGGCAGGACTCATGCAGACGCTCATCCGAACGGGCGTCATCCCGGAAGTGTTCGGTTATTATCAACTCTTGACCGCGCACGGCATCATGCTCGGTCTCGTCTTCACGACAATGTTCATCATCGGTCTTCTTTACGCGCTCCTCGCTAAGTCGTTCGGACGTTTTGAGTCGTTCCCGACCCGGGTCGCGTGGCTCGGATTTTGGATGATCATCGCCGGTGCCGTGCTCGTCACGATCATGGTGCTCGCCAATAAAGCGACTGTGTTGTATACGTTTTACGCGCCACTCATGGCCGACCCGATCTTCTATATCGGCCTCGTCTTGTTCGTCGTCGGCACATGGTTGTCTGCGTTCGCCATGTTCCGGATGTATGCGGACTACAAACGGGAGAACCCAGGTATTCACCCGCCGCTTCCGGCGTATATGAGTGTCATGACGATGCTATTGTGGGTCATCGCGACGCTCGGTGTGGCCGGAACGATTCTGTTCCAGCTGCTGCCGCTCTCGCTCGGATGGAAAGATACGGTCGGGATTGAGTTATCACGGACGTTGTTCTGGTACTTCGGTCACCCCCTCGTCTATTTCTGGCTCATGCCGGCCTATATCGTCTGGTATACGGTCGTGCCGAAAGTCATCGGCGGGAAAATCTTCTCGGATGCGCTCGCCCGGATGGCGTTCCTATTGTTCCTCTTGTTCTCGTTCCCGGTCGGTTTCCACCACCAGTTGACAGAGCCGGGGATTGAGCCGTTCTGGAAGTTCGTTCAAGTCATCTTGACGTTCCTCGTCGTTATCCCGTCGTTTATGACGGCGTTCTCGCTGTTTGCGACGTTCGAGCTGCGTGGTCGCGCACTCGGTGCCCGCGGGTTATTCGGTTGGGTCAAGAAAATGCCATATGGGGATGTCCGTTTCCTCGCGCCGTTCGTCGGCATGTTGTTCTTCATTCCAGCCGGAGCCGGCGGGATCATCAACGCATCGCACCAATTGAACGCGATGGTCCACAACACACTTTGGGTCACAGGTCACTTCCATATCACAGTCGGGACGGCCGTCGCCTTGACGTTCTTCGGAACGGCATATTGGCTCGTACCGGTATTGCGCGGTCGTACACTCACGAAAAAAATGAACCGACTCGGATTGATTCAAACGGGAACGTGGGCGTTTGGGATGTCAATCATGTCTTACGCAATGCACATCTCAGGACTCCAAGGCAACCCGCGTCGGACCGGACCGGCAACGTACTTCTCGGATGCGCTTACGCGCGAATGGATTCCATACCACATCGCCATGGCGATTGGCGGGACGATCCTCTTGATCTCGGTCCTCATCTTCGTTTACTCAATGTTCAACTTGTCGTTCCTCGCGCCGAAAGGGGAGGAAGAATTCCCGCTCGCTGAGACGGAAGAGGCAGCGATGGAGACGCCTCGTTTCTTTGAAAACTGGAAACTATGGATCACCGTCACGTTCGTCTTGATTGCGTTCGCTTATACGGTCCCGATTTGGCACTTGATTGAGAGTGCGCCACCGGGAGCGAAAGGCTGGGTGCTCTGGTAAACTGAAGTCAGCCCTGTAGTTTAGGGCTGACTTTTTTTGTAGGAAGGGGATGAGGGGATGGACACTTTACGGGAAATCATTCGTCGAGAACACGCCAAGTATCCGCAAGGCCGGCCGTTCATCGTCGCCATCGACGGATTGAGCGGAGCTGGGAAGACGACGCTTGTTGATCAACTGCGCGGGACCTCACCGAAGGAAATGATGCTACATATCGATGATTTTATCGTCGAGCGGCATCGGCGTTACGGGACGGGACAATCGGAAGCGATGGAATATTATGCGCTCCAATGGGACGTCGACTTACTTGTCCAGACGTTGTTCGAACCGTTGCGGCAAGGGGAGACAACGCTGACGTTACCGTACTATGCGCGCGACCGGGACGAAATCGTCATGCGAACGATCGAGATTGCTCCGAACGCACTTGTCTTGATCGAAGGAATTTTCTTATTGCGGGACGAGTGGCGCCCTTATTTTGACTACGTCGTCTATCTCGACTGTCCGCGGGAGGTCCGGTATGAACGGGTCTTGAATCGGGATACGTATATCGGCGAGTTGTCGGAGCGGATTGCCAAGTACGAGCGCCGGTACTGGCCCGGAGAAGTGCATTATTTGAAGACGGTCAACCCGAAAGCCAAAGCCAATCACATCGTTCAATCCAGTTGACGCATCCATTTATAGGGGATGCGTTTTTGTTTTGGAAAAAACTGTTGACTCCGTTAGTGTACTATGGTGATAATACAGTTAGATAGTGTATTAGTCGCATCATACACTTAGAGAGGTGACAACATGATCATACAATTCAACACGAGAGCCCCGGTTTACATTCAAGTCGTCGATTACTTCAAAAAGAAGATGGCGCTTGGTGAACTGCAGGCGGGCGAAGAGATGCCGTCGCGACGCGAGCTCGCGACCGAACTGAAAATCAATCCGAACACCGTCCAAAAGGCGTTCAAGGAAATGGAGGAACAACAATTGATTACGACCGAACGGAACCGTCCGAGCCGCGTGACGACCGATGACCATGTATTGAAACGCATCCGGACGGAACTCGTCGATGAGGCGGTCGTCGTCTTCGTCGAATCGATTCAAGAACTCGACGTCACGATGGATGAGCTCGTCGATAAAATCAAACGGCAATACGGGGAGGGGAATCTCGATGATCGAAGTACTGGGAGTTAAGAAACGTTACCGCAAAAAACAAGTCATCGAAGACGTGTCGTTCACGGCCCAAAAAGGGGAAATCACGTGTCTGATCGGTTTGAACGGTACCGGGAAATCGACAATTTTAAAAGGTATCATGGGACTGACGCCGTTCGACCAAGGTACGGTGCTCGTCGACGGCAAACCGATCGATTTGAATCGCGTCGCGTTCGTGCCGGACCACTCGACGTTCCCGATCCACTTCACGATTGAGCAGTGCGAGGTATTCATGCGCGACTTTTATCCGACGTTCGACCCGAAATTGTTCGCCCGTCTCGTCGACGAGTTCAAGCTGTTTCCGGAAGACAAGTTGAACGAGTTATCGAAAGGGACGCTCGCGAAAGTGAATTTGACGCTCGGCATTGCCCAAGACCCGGATTATATATTGCTCGACGAACCGTTCTCGGGCATCGACGTGTTCTCGAAAGAACAGATCGTCGAGTTGTTCTCGAGTGACATCATGCAAGACCGCGGCGTCTTGATTACGACGCACGAGATTGACGATATCGAATATTTGGTCGACAAGGCCGTCATGTTGAATCGCGGGCGGATCGTCCGCGAGTTCGACGTCGAGGACGTCCGCTTCATTCATGGGAAGTCGATTGTCGATGTCATGAGAGAGGAGTACGGCGCATGAATCTATTGAAACTACTCGGATGGGAAGTCGAGCGGATGACGAAACCGTATCTCATCTTGATCACGCTACTCGTCGTCACCCAGTTTGCCTGGCTCGGTTTCTTCCTGTGGAGCGAGACGAACATGTATGAAGAGATGCGTCGTACCGGAACGCCGGATTATGTCATGGCGTTCGGAAATTATATCGGCGGGACGCCTTTCATCTTGTCGATCGGCGTGGCCGTCGCCGCGATGTTGCTCTATAGTTTTTGGATTTGGTACCGCGACTTCCAAGGAAGCGGGACGTTCATGATGCGCCTATTGCTCATGCCGCAACAACGGATGCTCGTCTTCGGAGCGAAGCTCGCGACGATGATGTTGATGGTGCTCGGCCTCTTATCGGTCCAATGGATTGCGCTCAAACTTCAATACATAGCGTTCACCGGCTGGTTCGATTCCCAGATGGTTCCCGTGAGCGGTACGTTCGAACAGGCGATTCGCTTCGATGGGGCGCTCTCCGTCATGTATCCCGCCTCATTCGTCAATTTTCTAATTCATCAAGTGCTGATTGTGCTCGTCATCTTGTTCATCTTTGCGTTCGTGTTGATAGAACGGAGTCTATGGCAACGGACGTTATGGGCGCCGATCCTTGCGCTCGTCATGCTCGGGACGCTGCTTCTCGTTCCTATGTTGGCATTCTATTTTCTAGAAAACCGGTTGTTCATGGACGAGTTGATGCTTGTGATCGGCATCGGGTTAGTGGCATGGATGATAGCGACGATATGGATTGGTCGTCGCTATTTGACGAAGAAACTAAGTGTGTGAGGTGGAACGTATGAAACGAATGTGGAATGTGGCCGCGCTCGGCGCGGTTGTCGTCATTGGCCTCGGGACGTTTGCTGTCGATATGCGGGAGACGAAAGCCGAGTGGGAGTTGGCCGTCACGTCGAATCCGGAGATTTGGGAAGAGCAGACGGTGAGCGTCTATTACCAGACAGAGGAAGGCGGCAATGAACGTTTCGAGTTGACGACCGATGGAAGTCGTGTGACGACCAATTCGAGTTACATCGAACAGGCGTTGGCGTATGACGACGAGGTCGATGCGTCCGTGCGCGGATTTTATCGACAGCTCTCTGGTCTGACGTTCGTGCAGTCGATCCGGACGCCTGACGGCTATATCGGGGTCGGACAGAATGGCAACAAAGAGATTGCAGTGTTCCGTTTTGACGGACAGGACGTGACCAAACACGTTTTCGGGAAAGACGTCAACGGTTCGACGGAAATCATGAATGGCCTTTGGGCGGGTCTGTTTGTCCATGAAGGTGACATACACGTCATCTATCGCAACGGATACGGGACAAAATCAGAAACGAAAATCGCCAGGTTCGATGAAGATGCGAAACAGATCACGATGGAAAGCTTGGAGCTAGGAGACGAGGCGATTTCGACTGTAAGAGGAACTTCCTGGGCATTTCGTCCTTATATGGCGACGATTGCCGCTGACAATCGATTCATCCCGGTTGGCATGACCGAACAGACGACCGTCACCGAAGGAGGAGAATCATATGTTAGCGAGCAGGACAAAATTGGGGTTTACGCATACGATGTGGATACGAAGCAAGTGATTGAATTGACGCCGGACGGAGACATGTGGAATGCGACCGTCTATGAGGATCGATTGATCGCCTTGCAGGAAGACGGGACCGAACTGGTCGTCGATTTGAAGACCGGGAAGCAATCGACGCGTCAAGTCATCGATGGTTCGGTCGGCACGACGTCATACGTCGGTGACCACCTGTATCACGCGCGCCCGACGAAAGACGGGGCCGTCATCGACGTCTATCGAGATGGAAAAGCCATCTCGAGCGCCACGGTAAAAGCGACGAACGACGAGGCGAAAGCATTGGTGACCAACACAGAATATTACGTGGAATAAAAAATAAGCGAGAGGCGCCCGCCTCTCGCTTATTTTGATGGTTTCGGGATGATAATCCCTTCTTCTAAATCAAGCAACATGTCGATCAGTTCCGCACAGAACTCCGGGAACTGGTCGAGGAACGCACCTGGACCGACCTCGTCGGTGAAATCGATATACAGGTCCGATACGTTACCGGCCATCTTCGCCGGGAGGGCGAGGAACGCCGATCCGAACCGCCAGTTGCCGCGGATATCGAGCAGTTTGCCGAGCATCACATCGCCCGGTTCACGAGCCTCCGGAAGCGTCACTTTGTAGATTTCTTTCGTCTCCCAATCGCGTAAACCGTCCTCGGTCACTTCGAAGACCGAGCAGCGCGGGACCGCCAAGCCCCGAAGCGCGTGATAGAGGGCGGGGGACATCTCGGTTTTGTGATCCGCCAAGTACCGACCATGCGGCGTCATCCCGTCTTCGTCCGTCTCGAAGAAGACGGCCCAATCGATGAACAAGTCGCGGAACAACTCCGCGTCTTTCAAGTGCCACGTGCCTTCCGAGGCGATCTCTTGTATATAGTTCGTCCATTGCGTGCTGCGCGCGAGCGCGGCCTGCTCATACATTTTTTTCAGCTCGGCCAGCAATTCGGACTCTTCTACGAGCAAAGGGAATGGAATTACTTTCCGGTCTTTTTTCATCGGCGTGGTCCTCGTTTATTCGCAGGACGCTTGACGACCGGCGGTTTATCCTCGATTCGCTTCTCGATGACGTCGCCACGGTAAATCTCGAGTTCTTTCAATTCAACGCCGAGTTGACGGGCGAATGATTTCAAATGGGTCAAATCCTCATCTGTCACGAGCGAGAGAACCGTCCCAGCCGCGTTTCCGCGTGCTGTCCGGCCTGAGCGGTGAATAAAGTCATCGATTGATTCTGGCAAGTCGAAGTGGACGACGTGCGTCACTTCCTCGATATCGAGACCACGGGCTGCGAGGCCAGTCGTGATGAGGAGCGGGTAGTCACCCTTCCGGAACTCACGAAGTGTTTCGACACGTTCGCGCTTTCCTTTCAAGCTGTCGAGCATGCGATAGTTCACTTTCATCTTGTCGAGCTCACCTTTCAACGGTGGCAAGAACGACCGGTTGTTGATGAACGCGAGCGCTTTGACGTTGTCGACGTGAGACAGGCGGCGGAGCAACTCTGGTTTATACCGGCGCGTCGTCAACATGTAGCCATAGGTGACTTGTGCGCTTACCGCCCGCTCGATTTTCACGTGGGCCGGTTCGTTCAAGAATGGGGCAGCCCATGCTTGAAGCGTGTCTGTGAGTGTCGCCGAGACGAGGGCGATTTGATGTTCATGCGCCGTATGTTTGATGATCCGTTCGGCAGATTCTGTCAAACCGCTATCGATGATTTGATCGGCTTCGTCGAGGACGATCGTATGCGTCTCGTGAAGTTTCAACTTTTTCTTCTCAATGAGTTCGACGAGTCGGCCCGGTGTCCCGACGATCAAATGTGGTTTTTTCTTCAACCGGTCGATTTGACGTTTCAACTCGACGCCACCGATGAACGAAGCGATGCGGACGTCACCTTTCTCGGTGAAGCGTTGCGCGACCGTTTGAATCTGCATGACGAGTTCACGCGTCGGCGCGACGATGACGACTTGGATGCGGTCGTTCGACGCATCGATTTTTTCGATGGCGGGTAATAAGTAAGCAAGCGTCTTCCCGGTACCTGTCGGCGCTTCGATCGTGACGTCTTTTCCGTCAAGAAGAAGCGGGAAGGCTTCGGCTTGGACCGGCATTGGTTCAGTAAAGCCAAGGCGATCCCAGGCTTCGTTAATAAATGGTTTTGTAAAGTTCATATCAATTCTCCTTATCGTGGGGCAAAAACAAAGGAAGCTTAAGCGCTCCCTGTCTTAGATATAGCGAACATGTTCAGTATCTTGGTCGAATGAAGAACGGAGTGTCTGTGTGAACGTCTGTCCGTCCTCGATGAGTTTGATGTGCACATCGATTTGGTCAGCCGACGCCTCGACGCCTTCGACGGTGAAGCCTTGATACACACGATACTGCAATTCTTTCGTCAACCGTTCGTATGAAGCGAGCTCTGGATACGTCGCTGCCACGTCAATCGGGCGCGAGATGAGAGCAACGAGCAAGTTATCGCGGTAGTCGATGAAATCCTCGTTTTCGATGTCGTCGTCAAACCGAATCCAAAAACCTGCGTCTTCAAATTCTGTGATGAATCCGTCACGTTGTTCACCGTTTTCCTCTACTTTAAGAGAGATGCGGTCACCGGTCTTTAAATCGTGAGCGGCTGTCAATAATTCGTACGTCATGGGAAGAACCCCTTCCTCTTCTACAATGTTCTGCCTTCATTGTGTCCGATATAAGGCAAAAATTCAAGTTCTATCCCCGAGGTGTGAGGTACATCACTACGAAAACTGTATAAATCGTCACATCCCATCTGAAATGATACAGAAATGAGTTGAATCCTGCCGTAACAAGACTTATCTGTTTCATAAGGAAGGGTGTTTGCATTATAACAGTATTTAAAGCGCTTACAAAAACGGCTGTATGCCAACGTTCATTAGATTGTTACAACTTTCACAAGAACGTAAAACAAAATGTTCACGTTTTCACGTACACTCAACTTATAGAAAGCACGCAGTTATCTCAACTATGAGGAGTGACCCACAATGGCAACCGAAATTAAATCAGCCTGGTCAGGATTTGTACCTGGGCAGTGGACGAACGAAGTGAACGTCGGTGAGTTTATCCGTTTGAACCGACACGAATACACAGGGGACGATCGTTTCCTCGTCGGACCGACCGATGCGACGAACCGTCTTTGGGCACAAGTGATGGAATTGACGAAAGAAGAGCGGGAACGCGGTGGTGTTTGGGCGGTCGATCAAAACAACCCATCGACAATCGTGTCGCACGGACCGGGATACTTAAACAAAGAGCTCGAGAAAGTGGTCGGTGTTCAAACGGACGAGCCGTTCAAACGTTCGATTCATCCGAACGGCGGGATCCGGATGGTCGACGCTGCCCTTGAGTCATACGGTTTCGAGCCGAACCCTGAAATCACAAAGATTTATTCGGAAATTCGCAAAACGCATAACCAAGGTGTCTTCGATGCGTACACACCTGAGATGCGGGCGGCGCGGAAGTCAGGGATCATCACAGGTCTTCCTGACGCTTACGGCCGGGGACGGATTATCGGCGACTACCGTCGTGTTGCCTTGTACGGGTTAGACTTCTTGATTGCAGAACGTAAAAAAGACTTGGCGAACCGTGGCGGTTTCTTATCAGAGTCAGATATTCGGACACGGGAAGAAATGTCTGAGCAGCTCCGTGCCCTCCAAGAGTTGAAACAACTCGGTGCGGCGTACGGGTTTGACCTCGGCCGTCCGGCGGAAAATACACAAGAGGCGTACCAATGGGTATATCTTGCATATCTCGCAGCCGTCAAAGAACAGAACGGCGCCGCGATGTCACTTGGACGTGTCTCGACATTCCTCGATGTTTACGCAGAACGTGATATCGAAGCAGGTCGTTTGACCGAGTCAGACGTTCAAGAAATCGTCGACCACTTCATCATGAAGCTCCGGATCGTCAAATTCTTGCGCACTCCTGACTACAACGAATTGTTCTCGGGGGACCCAACGTGGGTGACCGAGTCAATCGGTGGGATGAGTGAGGATGGTCGCTCGAACGTGACGAAGAGCTCATTCCGCTTCTTGCATTCACTCTCAAACCTCGGGCCAGCACCAGAACCGAACTTGACGGTGCTTTGGTCGACGAAATTGCCAGAAGGATTTAAACAATATTGCGCGAAGATGTCGATTGAGACGTCTGCGATCCAATATGAGAACGACGACCTCATGCTTCCAGAGTTTGGCGACGACTACGGCATCGCCTGCTGTGTGTCACCGATGAAGATTGGGAAACAGATGCAGTTCTTCGGTGCCCGCGCCAACATGGCAAAAGCACTCCTTTACAGCATGAACGGAGGCCGCGATGAGAAGAGCGGCGACCAAATCGCACCGGTTTGGGAGATGAACACCGAAAACGTGCTCACGTACGACAAAGTGTATGCCGACTTCGACCGGACGCTCGATTGGCTCGCCGAGCTCTACGTCAACACGCTCAACGTCATCCACTTCATGCACGATAAATATGCGTATGAACGGATCGAGATGGCACTTCATGACCCAGAAATCTTACGGACGATGGCATGCGGAATCGCCGGTCTCTCGGTCACAGCAGATAGTCTGTCAGCCATCAAATATGCGACCGTGAAACCGGTCCGAAACGAGCAAGGCATTGCTGTCGACTTCGAGACAGAAGGCGACTTCCCTAAATTCGGAAACAACGATGACCGTGTCGATTCAATCGCCGTCGAACTCGTTGAGTCGTTTATGGAAAAAGTGCGTAAGCATAAAACATACCGCGACGCGCTCCATACGCAATCAGTCTTGACGATCACATCAAACGTCGTCTACGGCAAGAAAACAGGCAACACACCGGACGGACGCCGTGCCGGCGAACCGTTCGCCCCAGGTGCGAACCCGATGCATGGCCGCGATACGAAAGGTGCTGCCGCATCGCTCTCATCAGTCGCGAAACTTCCGTTCGAGCATGCGCAAGACGGGATCTCATACACGTTCTCAATCGTACCGAAAGCACTAGGCAAAGAAGAAGTAGCTCGTGAACTCAACTTAGCGGCACTTCTTGACGGCTATATGGGCGGCGAGCATAAAGGACATCACTTGAACGTCAACGTCTTCAACCGTGAAACGTTGCTCGATGCGATGGAGCATCCGGAAGAATATCCACAGCTCACCATCCGCGTCTCTGGCTATGCGGTCAACTTCATCAAGTTGACGCGCGAACAACAAATCGACGTCATCAACCGGACGTTCCACGGTTCATTGTAAGTAATCAAGGCTTGGCGGCCTTCACTCGAGGGCCGCTCATTCGTTAGGAGGTCATTTCGATGACAATGGGATATGTACACTCGGTCGAATCGTTTGGAACCGTTGACGGCCCGGGAATTCGTTTTATCGTCTTTTTACAAGGTTGTGCGCTTCGTTGCTTGTATTGCCACAACGCTGACACGTGGGATTTCAAAAAGAATAACCATCGTTCGGCCGAGGACGTCATTCAAGAAGCGCTCAGCTATCGTCCGTTCATGGAAGCATCAAAAGGCGGTATCACGATTTCAGGGGGCGACCCGCTCGCGCAGCCAGAGTTTTTAGAAGCGCTCTTGCGTGAAGCGAAGAAACACGGGCTCCACACGACGCTCGACACGTCGGGTGCACTTCGTCCCCCTAACTTGGACGCCATCTTAGATCATACGGATCTCGTCTTACTCGATATCAAACATATCGACGATGACATGTGTAAGAAACTGACAGGACGGAGCAACGTCAACACGCTCGCGCTTGCTGAACATTTATCCGAGCGCGGAACGAAAATGTGGATTCGCCACGTCCTCGTCCCGGAATGGACACTTGATGAAGGAGCGCTCCGCCGCACGGCAGCGTTCATTCAAAAGCTCGACCACGTCGAGAAAGTCGAAATTTTGCCGTACCACGAGATGGGTGTCTATAAATGGGAGGCACTCGGTCTCGACTATCCGCTCAAAGGGATTAAACCCCCGACGACGGAAGAAGTCGAATGGGCGGAAGGGATCTTACAAGGAACCGTTTAAAAAACTGCGCAGACCGTCACGGTCTGCGCAGTTTTTGGATTACAAATGTTTTTGACTGACGTGCTGACGGATGGCTGCCTCATCGAGTGGGCGCTTGGCGACGCCGGTCTCGACGGCGGCTTTGGCGACTGCGACTGCGACGGCGGGTGCGATTCGCTCATCGAACGGGCTTGGGATGACGACCCCGTTTATGAGATCTTCCTCGGTCAACAAGTCGGCAATCGCGTGGACGGCCGCTTCTTTCATCTCTTCGTTGATCTCGGTGGCGCGAACGTCAAGCGCCCCGCGGAAAATACCAGGGAAGGCGAGGACGTTGTTCACTTGGTTGGCGAAGTCGGAACGACCGGTCGCGACGACACGCGCCCCAGCTTTTGTCGCGAGGTCCGGCATGATCTCCGGAATCGGGTTCGCGAGTGCAAAGATGACCGGGTCGACAGCCATCGAACGAACCATCTCTTCGGTGACGGCACCGGCCGCCGAGACGCCGATGAAGACGTCGGCACCTTGAAGCACATCGGCGAGCGTCCCTTCATGTTGCTTCCGGTTTGTCGCTTTGGCGATTTGATCTTTGAACGGGTTCATCCCTTCGACGCGTCCTTCGTAAATTGCGCCTTTCGTGTCACAGATGACGAGGTCTTCGACGCCGAAACGCTTCAACAGTCTCGCGATGGCGATGCCGGCAGCCCCGGCACCGTTCATGACGACCCGAAGTTCAGGCATCGTCTTGTCGACGAGTCGCAGTGCGTTGACGAGACCTGCTAGGACAACGATGGCCGTCCCGTGTTGGTCGTCATGGAAGACGGGAATCGGGAGCGATTGTTTCAAACGGGCCTCGATTTCAAAACACTCGGGTGCTTTAATGTCTTCTAAGTTGACGGCACCGAATGTCGGCGCAAGCAGTTCGACCGTCCGGACGATTTCGTCGACGTTATGCGTGTCGAGACAGATGGGGAACGCATCGACCCCGGCAAAGCTTTTGAACAAGACGGCTTTCCCTTCCATGACCGGTAGTGCGGCTTCTGGACCGATATTGCCGAGACCGAGCACGGCGCTCCCGTCCGAGACAACGGCGACCGTGTTGGCGCGGAGCGTGTAGTCATACGACAACTCTTTATCCTCGGCGATGCGACGGCACGGTTCGGCGACACCTGGTGAATAGGCGAGGCTGAGCGCTTCTTTCGTGTCGACGTCGACTTTCGGTGTCGTTTCCAATTTTCCGTGATGGAAGGCATGCATCTCGAGTGCGCGTTCGTTCAATGTTTTCATAAGTCTCTCCCTATAATTAGCGATTTTAATCTGTGACAATACGAGTCCATTGTAGCGGAGAAACCGCTTACTTTCGAGGGTTTTACCTGCATTTGGGCGAACTATTTCTGAACGATTGTTCACAAATGTCGGATTGGTGATAAGACTTGGTGCTAGGGCAGGAAGGTCGAAAAAGGAGCCACAGTTTTTCTGTGACTCCTCTCTTAGATTAAGCTTTCGTTTTTCGTTTCTTCTTCTCAGCGAGACGCGCCGCCTCTGCTTGCCGTTTTTCCGCGTAGCGGAGCTCGCGCTCGAGCTTGACGAAGCTCTGATAGCGTTTCGCATCGAGTATACCGTTTTTGATGGCGGATCGGACGGCACAGCCCGGTTCGGTGCTGTGCGCACAGTCCCGGAACCGACACGTCTCGGCGAGTGCCTCGATATCCCGAAACGTGTCGTCGAGGTGATCGGCCCCGTCCCAAAGTCCGAACTCACGCATGCCCGGGGTGTCGATGACGAACAAATTGTCAATCCGGAACAGTTCACGATGTGTCGTCGTGTGCTTGCCGCGTTCATCGCTCTCGCGTACGGCTTGTGTCTCGGCGACGGTCTCACCGGCAAGCGCGTTCGTCAGTGACGATTTCCCGACGCCGGACGAACCGACGAGTACGATCGTGCTTTCGCTCGGCAGTGCGGCTCGCAACGCCTCGACGCCGTCGCCTGTGAGTGAACTGACAGGGAAGACATCGACCCCCGGAACCGTCAAAGCGAGCTCATCGACGAGCGCCTCGGCGTTGTCGACTTGGTCCGATTTCGTCAAGATGATGAGCGGGGTGGCTCCGGTTTCCCACGCGGCGAGCGAATAGCGCTCGAGCCGGCGCAGGTTGAAATCATGCCCGCACGCCATCGTGATCAAGATAAAATCGACGTTCGCGCAGATCAATTGTTCGCGCGTCTCGTTGCCGGCAGCTGCCCGTGACAGGACAGTGCGCCGCTCAAGGAGACGTCGAATCACGCCTTGACCATGCTCACGAACGGTGAACTCGACGAAGTCGCCGATGACCGGATAGTCGCGCTCGCTTTCGGCCTCATGTCGGAATTTCCCGGTGACACTGCACGTATAGTTCGCACTTTCAGTCGTGATGGTATACATATGTTGGAACTGTGCCGTGACACGTCCCGTTGTCGTTGTTTGATTCAAATAGAATCCTCCTTTTAGTTGTGGAGGACAGTCGCCCTCCTGTTGGCTGACAAAGTGTGTACTGCGAATTGTACGGTGCTCATAAAACATCATCCTTTCGTTGTTCGATGCCTCTAGTATAACACACGATTTGAGAACGCTATCATCTCAGTCTACAGACCGAGGGAAAACAAGCCTTCCGCTCGTCGCACTATTGAAAATAACGTATTATGATAAGAGTGTACTTAACGAGGAGGGATAATCGATGAATCGCCAGGTGAAGCAAGTATTGTTCATTGTGGCCGCGATCTCTTTAGTTCTCGTTCTAATCGGCTTTTTACCGAACATGATCATGTTCGGTTTGGGGGCGCTCTTAGCACTGTGGGCTGGAGTCAGATTTATGGCCGTGACACATGTCGGCGCAAAAATCGGTTACGGCGCGCTTGCCGTGATCGGGATCATCACAATTTTATCGAATATTTGGGCGTTGATCGGGATTGTGGTGGCATGGGTATTGTTTAAAGGGTATATGATGTATGCCAACCAAAAACAAGACGTCGAGATTTTCAATGCGGACGGGTCGCGTGCGAGCCGCAGCAGTTTTCAATCGTTCGATCAAGTTTGGCAGAAGTTTGTAAACCGTCGCTAAGATTCAAAAGGAGGACATCAAGATGAAAACACCATTTGACCAGTTTCGTGATTTAGCTAACGAGTTGACGAAAGAACTATCGAAAGAGATGAAGAAGTTTCAAGATAAAGAGGGGCCACGTTCGGCTCCACGCTCAAGTGGGGAAGCCGAATTGAACCGCCATATCCGCGGTGCTGAAAAAGAGGCGCTGTCAGTCGAACGTCTCGTTGAGCGTCAAAAGTCATTGCTCGAGGAACTTGCTACAAAACGCGATGACGCCAAGCAGATGGCCGATAAGCGTTACGAGCAGACGGAACTCGCCAAACAAGCAGGCGAAGACAAGCTCGCCGAACGGGCAGCTCTCGAGTCGAAGCATTACGGTGAGCAGTATCGTTATTTTGAAGGTCTCCTCGATGAAGGAGCACGTGAACTCGATGCCCTCGAGCGCCGAGCTCTCGAGATGCGATTGAAACTCGATGAGATGCAAAACAAACGGTATGAGTTCGCAATGCGTGAGAACCTGGATTTATTGAAAGGTGCGCTCGATCAAATCTTCGGGGCAGAGACGTCGAAGACACATCCATTCACAGAAGAAGAGAAAAAAGCAGAAGAGAAGAAACAAGAACCGGCCGCTGAAGAGAAGATCGATCCAGCGGACGAAGATGATTTCGAAGCAAAACTAAAAGAACTTGAGCGTCGTTTCAAACAAGACTGACGCAACGGTTCAGCGATGGTCCGGCGAATGGTTGGGCCATCGCTTCTTTGCTTCATGTTACATACTGTTAGAGAGGGGGAAGCAACGTGGAACGTTGGAACACACGCCAAATCATCGGCTTTATGATTATTCTATTCGCCATTGGACTATTTATCGATATCGCGACGGGTGGTAACAGCGTCCTCTTCAGCATGGTCGTCCCGCTATTGTTGCTGTATATCGGGCGTCGTTTTAGCCGCAAAGGCAATCAGCCGGTCAGCTATATCTTTTACGGGATTGGCGGTATCATGCTCGTCGGGCTCATCTTCTCGTCGGCGGCGTTCGGCTTCGTATTGTCAGGTTTATTGCTCATGTTCGGCTATCGGCTGTACAAGAATCGTCCGCTCGAATCGAGTCGGTTCAAGTCACATATCCGGCAAGAACAGGCCTTTTCGTTCGGGACGAAAGAGAGCGGTCACTACGTGCTTCAAGACACGAATGAATTCTTCTTGTTGCGTGACGTCGAACTCGACTTGTCGCGCGCCATCATTCCGGAGGGAGAGACGTTCTTATTATTGAACGGACTCGCCGGGGACGTCCGAATTCTCATTCCGGCCGGCTACGATTACTCGATTGATGCATCAATCGGATTCGGCAAGATTCAAGTCGACGAATCGAATTATTCGCCCGTGTTCAATCGTCGCTTTTATACGGCATCGGACGATTACGCGTCAGCGACGCGAAAAGTCCGGATTCATATCGTGCTCATGAGCGGAAGTGTCGAGGTGATGACCGTATGAAGAAGGATTCGTATCCAAGGACGGTCGTCTGGCATCAGTTATTTAGCAGCCTACTGACGGCACTGTTCGTCACGATCGCATTTTTAATAGGTGACTCGACTTCACTCCGAGATTTGTTCACACGTGAAGAAGGGTTGCCTTTCGGTGTGTCTATCCTCGTCATCGCCGTCTTGATTGGTAGCATCTTCGGGGTCGGTTCGTATTTTTATTTGCGACGCGACTTCCGGGAAGTGGCGATTGCCTTGTGGAAGCTTGAGAATCAAAAAGAAATCACGTTCCGTCCGCTGTCGCCTTATCGCGATACACTCGAACGGATTGCACGCATCTCGAAACAGCGCGCAGAAATGGTCGAGATGGCGAAACGGGTCGGTGACCGGCCTGTCAGTGTCGAGGAAGCGCGCAGCGAAGCAGTCGTCGAAGAACGGCGCCGTGTCGCCCGAGAGTTACATGATTCGGTCAGCCAGCAACTGTACGCCATCTCGATGATGACGACGGCAGCCAAGCAGACGATCGAGGCGAAGCCGGACGTGGCCGCCAAACAAATCGAACAAGTCGAACTGATGGCACAAACTGCTCAGGCGGAAATGCGCTCGCTTCTGTTGCAACTCCGTCCGGTCGAGCTCGAAGGAATGACGCTCAAGACGGGAATCGAGCGCCTGTTAGAAGAACTGTCACGCAAACAATCGACCGAGCTCGTATGGCGCCTCGAAGAAGTCGAATTGTCGCGACATACTGAGAATGAACTGTTCCGCATCGTCCAAGAAGCGATCAGCAACACGCTTCGCCATGCGAAAGCGAAACGACTTGAAATCGAAATGCGGACCGTGCAACAGACGGTCATCTTAAAAATAAACGACGACGGGATCGGCTTTAATGTCGATGATACACAAGTCGCCTCATATGGCTTACAATCGATAAGAGAGAGGACGGCTGAGGTCGGCGGGACGTTACGACTCGTCAGTGTGCCAGGCGTCGGTACTCAGATTGAAGTGCGTGTGAAACAACAAGTGGAGGGGTTAGAATGATTCGAGTCGTATTGATTGATGACCATGAGATGGTGCGGGCCGGCGTCTCGGCGTTTCTGTCGACGCAGCCTGACATCGAAGTCGTCGGAGAAGCATCGGACGGCGCGACAGGGGCCGAGCTTGCCATCGCCGAGAAGCCCGATGTCGTCTTGATGGATTTAGTGATGGAACCTGTCGATGGGGTCGAGTCGACGAAGCGGATCAAGGCGAGTTGGAAAGAGGCCAAGATTTTAGTCGTGACGAGTTTCTTGGATGACGAGAAAGTGTATCCGGTCATCGAGGCCGGGGCAATGAGTTACGTCTTGAAAACGGCGAACGCCAACGAGATCGCCGACGCGATTCGTCAAACGGCAGCCGGCAATCCGGTCATGGCCGCCCAAGTGACGGGCAAGATGCTCGAACGGCTCCGACATCCGGAAAAGACGTTGCACGAGAGTCTGACGGCAAGGGAACGTGAGATTTTGCAATTGATGGCGGAAGGGAAATCGAACCAAGTCATCGCCGATGAACTATACATCTCGTTGAAGACGGTGAAGACACACGTCTCCAACATTTTGACGAAGCTTGACGTCTACGACCGGACGCAAGCCGTCGTTTATGCGTTTCAACATAATATCGTCAGTAAAGGATGAACAGGGTGCTTCCAAGCGCTGCACTCGAATTGTCCATACATGGCTACACGACAAACAAGGATCACGCCGACGCGTGATCCTTGTTTTTAGTTCTTCTGTGCTTGAATTTGTTCATCAATCTCCGATAAATATTCCCATCGCTCCATCTTCGCATCGAGCGCTTCTTTCAACGCGGCAATGTCGGCGTACAGTTCATTCACTTTACCGAGGTCGCTACCCGCTGCGGCGAGCCGTGCCTCGGCTGCCTCGATCTCAGATTCGAGAGAGGCGATATCATCCTCGATCGTCTCCCATTCTTTCTGCTCTTTAAAAGTGAATTTGACGACATCGACTTTGACACGTTCTTTCTTCTCTTTCGATTCTTTTTTCACTTGTTGCTTCGTCTGTTCTTGGAGTGTGGCCAAATAGTCACTGTACTCCGCATGATAAACGTTGATCGTCCCGTCTTCGAACGCAATCAGCTGTTCGGCGATCCGATCTAAGAAATAGCGGTCGTGACTGACGGCGATGACCGTGCCTGGGAACGACTCCAAATAGTCCTCGAGGACGGACAATGTCTCCGTGTCGAGATCGTTCGTCGGTTCATCTAAAAATAGCACGTTCGGCTCGTCCATTAAAATCCGAAGCAAGACGAGGCGGCGTTTCTCTCCACCCGACAGTTTGGCAATCGGTTTGTATTGCGCGTCCGGGGTGAATAGGAAGCGTTCGAGCATCTGACTGGCCGTGATCGTTTCGCCGTCCGGCGTATAGATGACTTGGGCGATGCGCTCGATCTCGTCGATAACGCGTCGCGTCGTGTCTTCGAATTCGACTTGTTGCCCATAATATCCGAGATGGACGGTTTCCCCGTGGACGACCGTTCCGTTCGTCGGTTCGAGGCGGTGGGCAAGCAAGTTCATGAGTGTCGTTTTCCCACTCCCGTTTGGTCCGACGATGCCATACCGTTCCCGGCGTCCGAACAACCACGTGAAATCTTCAATGAGCAAGTGATCGTCATAACCGAAGGACAAGTTCTCCACCTCGATTACTTTTTTCCCGAGGCGGCGCGAACCGACGGATACTTCGAGCGCCTCATCCTCGGCAAGCGTCTCTTGATGCTTCAAGTCCTCGACGCGCTGGATGCGTGCCTTCTGTTTCGTCGTCCGCGCCTTGGCACCACGACGCAGCCAAGCGAGCTCACGACGCAAGATGTTTTGCCGCTTTTGCTCCATTGAATGCGACCGGGCTTTTCGTTCGGCACGCTTCTCAAGGAAGAGCTCATAGTTGCCGTCATAGAAGTAACTCGTGCCATCGGCGATTTCAAGGATATGATTCGTGACTCGGTTCAAGAAATAACGGTCATGGGTGATGAGCAGGATGGCCCCCCGGTAATCAGCGAGAATCGTCTCAAGCCAAGCAATCGTATCGGCGTCGAGTTCGTTCGTCGGCTCATCGAGTAATAACAAGTCAGCTTCGTCGAGTAGGGATGCGGCCAAAGCGACCCGTTTCTGTTGTCCACCGGAAAGCGAGCTAATCTCTGCCGTCACGTCCGGAAGACCGAGCCGATTTAAAATCGATTTCAACTTCGCTTCAGTCTCCCATGCGTCGGCTGCATCGACCGCTTGCTGGGCTTTCATAAAGCGTTCCAACCATTGTTCGCTCGTCGGGTTCGCCTCGAGTGCTTGACGCGCGAGCTCATACTGTTTCAACGCTTGGACGGACGGGGTGTCACTCGTGAACAACGCGTCTAAAATCGTTTGCCCGGGGGCGAAGTCGACCGTTTGGGTCAAATAGCGAATCCGGTAATCGTTCGGGTGTTGCATCGAACCCCGGTCTGCGGTCTCGACGCCGGCGATGATTTTTAAGAACGTCGACTTTCCGGAGCCATTGACCCCGATGACCCCGATGCGATTACCTGGGTGAATCGTCATCGTGATGTCGTCGAACAAGACTTTATCTGCAAATTCTTTATGAATGCCTTCGATGGCTAATAAACTCATGATTCTTCTCCTTCAACGACGCGGCGAATCATCGTCTCTGCCAGCGCCGCAATTTCTTTATTCGGGACGTCTGCCGGATCGATGACCGGTAAAAACGTGACGTCGACCGTACCCGGTGTGATTCGGTTTGTCGTCTCGAGCAAATGGTGGCTTCCTTTAATGGCGACAGGGACGATTTTGGCACCGCTTGATGTGGCGAGCGTCAGGCTACCAGCTTTGAACTCTTTGATCGGTCCGCCTTTTGAGCGGGTGCCTTCCGGGAAGACGATAATCGACTGTCCCGATTGGATCGTCTCGACGCAGGAACGGATTGCTTTAATGGACTGGCGCCGGTCGCTGCGGTCGATGAAGATACAACCCATCAGTTCCATCCAGCGCGGAATGATTGGGAACTTTTGCACTTCGATTTTTGAGATAAACGCTTTTGGATGTTTCGTCGCTGTGATCATAATTGGGACATCAAAGTTCCCTTGGTGGTTCGCGACGTAGACGACCGGTTCATTCGGGATGTTCTCTTGGCCGTGAACACGGACGCGAGCGCCGGCGATTCGTAGTAGAAAGCTTGCCCACTTATAGGCGACGGTTTGGACGTATCCATAACGTTCCGGGGGCGTCAGTCGCTTCGCTTTCGGATAGAACGGAAGTGTCAGCGGTAAGACGGCGAAAAAGGCGATAAACCAGATGGCGGTGCGGATCATACATATTTCTCCTCTCGATCGTTCAGTAATGAGTCTGGACACGAAGAAAGAGTCTTCCTCTCTTGACGAGAATCCGACTCTTCGGCATGAATCTTTATTCCCAGAAGCGAGAATCGCTTTCCTCTTCTTCTTCCTCGAGTTCGAACGTGATTCGTTTATTCACCGGGTCCACAGCAAAGTAAGCCCCATCTTGTTCGATGCTCTTGAACTGCATGACTTGGTCACTGCCGATTTCAAGCGTGAGTCGAATGCGATTGTCATCGTCGACGAGCAAGATGCCGTCTTCTTTTAGCCAAAGCTCCATGACAGGTGAATAACGCAATAGCCACTCGTTCGATAAAGGGATTTCGTTCATACGTGTTTGTGCCTCCTACGGGTTGAGTCCGTTTTGCTCTTCTTGTCTAGAATAGAATAACAAAAGTGGAGGGGGAAGACGAGCGTTATGTAGAACGTTTACGCGTAGTTGAATGCATGCGCGCCACGATGCGCTTGATCTTTTTTTGATTCCGGCGCTCGATGAGCAAGACGTTCGTTTGTGCGACCAACTGTTTAAATGAAGATAAGCCCATAGCGAGCAATACGGCGAACAGGAATGTACCGATCGGGTCTTTGAAAAAACCGGTTTGGAGCGAGACGGATAAACCGACGACCGAAAGAATCGTGGTGAGAAAATAAAATAGCATGAGTGACTCTCCCTTCCCAGATGATTCAATAATAAAAGCCGAACGTTATGTTCGTTCGACAGATGCATAAAAAATCCCTTTTTTTGTCGGAACAAAACAAAAAAAACGCCTTCTGTCAGGAGAGGGCGTTTACTCTTGGACCATCGTGACGGATGAGGATACGTTCGTATCGACTCCGTTTGAAAAAATGAAGCTAAGTGAAGCGAGTAGCGCGAAGAAAGCAATCAATAAGCCTTTCATGAAGCGCTTCGCGAATGATCGAGATTGTACATCAAACATTTTATATCCCCCGTTCGGCCATGGCTGAAACCTAAATCGTTAAACAACACTTCCTTAATAATAACGTTTTCAAAATGTGGATACTAGATGGAAAATGCACGTTCACAAAATTGTCACAAAATTTGAAATATAGAAGCTAGTATACGGACCCATTTAGCATAACGGGGGGGTAATCTTGTTCACATTTTAGACACAATTGAACGGAGTAAGGAAATCGAACGTGATATGATTAGGAACGTGTGTAGGTAGGTATACTGACAGTAACAGATGAAAAAGGATGTGGATTGTATGGCATTACGTGCAGGAGAAGTAGTAGACTTGGTCGCGGAACGTTCAGCTGATTTTGGTGTGTTTATCGGAAACGGTCGCGAAGAGGTACTCCTTCATCGAAAAGAACAAACTGAGGAAGTCACAGTCGGACAGACGGTGCGGGTCTTCCTTTATCACGACTCAGAAGGACGTCTCGCTTCGACGATGACGATTCCGAGCGTCACGTTCGATGACTATGAGTGGTATGAAGTGACTGGAGTCCGGTATAACACCGGTGTGTTCGTCAATATCGGGATTCAAAAGGATGTACTCGTCTCATTAGATGATCTTCCTGAGAACCGGTCGTATTGGCCAAAAGAAGGGGACAAGCTTTGCATTCGTCTCAAGTACGATCAAAAGAGCCGTCTTCTCGGGGAACCGGCCCACTATGCGTACTTGAACTTGTTGGCGCGTCCCGCTAAAGAGGAATGGGGCAATCAAGATGTCCATGCGGTCGTCGTCAATCGACGCGAAGTCGGTGTGAACGTCTGGGTCGAAAATGAATCACTCGGTTTCTTACATGAAGCAGAGATGACACGTTGGCCACGTCTCGGTGAGCAATTGACCGTGCGTGTGACGCAAGTGAAACAAGACGGGACGGTACTCGTCTCGATGAAACCGCGGGCATATGAAGCCATCGACCCGGACGCGGAAAGTATCCGTGCTTATATTGAAGAACGCGGCGGCCAAATGCCTTACGGCGACAAGACGGCGCCGGACGTGATCGATCGTGAGTTCGGGATGAGTAAAGCGGCGTTCAAACGCGCGCTCGGGAAACTGCTGAAAGAAAAGCAAGTTGAAAAACTCGACAACGGCTATAAATTGAAATAAGATAACTCATGTCCAGGTGGCTATGAAAAGTTTTAGAATGTATTTCTTTCATTTTAGAAACAAATACGTTATAGTTAGTAAAGTTGACTACGAGGAAACATTGGAAAAACGTCTGTAGAACAAAACCTCAGACGTTTTTTGTATGAAAAAAGGAGAATATAATTTGACAAAATTCCAAGATTTACAGTTAAGTGAAGCATTAGTAAAAGGTGTACTCAAAATGGGCTTCGAAGAAGCTACACCGATCCAAGCTGAGACAATTCCTGTCGCACTCACAGGAGTGGACGTATTAGGTCAAGCGCAAACAGGTACAGGGAAAACAGCAGCTTTCGGTATTCCGACAATTGAGCGAATCGACACAAAGGCACGTCAAGTCCAAGCACTTGTTCTTGCACCGACACGTGAACTTGCGATTCAAGTTGCAGAAGAATTGAACAAAATCGGTGAAGCGAAGCGCGTTTACGCACTTCCAGTATACGGTGGCCAACAAATCGACCGCCAAATCCGTGGTTTGAAAAAGAACCCACAAATCGTCGTTGCCACACCGGGCCGCCTCATGGACCACATGAAGCGTAAGACGATCAAACTCGACGAGATCCAAACTGTGATCTTGGACGAGGCAGATGAAATGCTCAACATGGGCTTCGTTGAAGACATCGAGATGATTTTGAAAGGCCTTCCGGCTGAACGTCAAACGCTTCTCTTCTCTGCAACAATGCCACCACAAATCAAGAAGATTGCTGAGCGCTTCATGAAGTCGCCGACAATCATCAAAGTAAAAGCGAAGGAAATGACAGTTGAGAACATCAACCAACAATTCCTTGAATTGCGCGAAGGTCAAAAATTCGATACGCTTTGCCGTTTGATCGACATCGACTCGCCAGAACTCAGCATCATCTTCGCTCGTACGAAGAAACGTGTTGACGAAGTGACAGAAGCACTCATCAAACGTGGTTACACGGCTGATGGTCTTCACGGTGACTTAACGCAATCAAAACGTGACCAAGTCATCCGTCGTTTCAAAAACGGCACGATTGACATCTTGGTCGCGACAGACGTTGCAGCCCGTGGTCTTGATATCTCAGGTGTTACTCACGTTTACAACTTTGACGTCCCACAAGATCCGGAAAGCTACGTGCACCGCATCGGACGTACAGGCCGCGCTGGTAAAACAGGTACAGCCCTTACGTTCATCACGCCACGTGAATTCGGTCAAGTCAAAGCAATCGAACGCGTAACGAACAAGAAAATGAACCGTCGTCACGTACCGACAATCGCAGAAGTGCTCGAGGGCAACCAAAAGCAATCAGCTGAAGAATTGATCGAACGTGTTCAAGCGGGCGACTTCAAAGCTTACACGCAACTTGCGACTGAGCTTCTTGAAGAATACGAAGCAGTCGAGCTTCTTGCAGCGGCACTTCGTGGATTGACGAAAGAGCCAGATTCAACTCCGGTTGAAATCTCGTATGCAGAACCAGTACGCGTCAAACGTCAAGGTGGACGTAACGACCGTGGTGGATACCGTGGAAATCGCAGCGGCGGCGGAGAACGTCGTGGTGGCGGTGACCGTGGTGGACGCAGCGGTGGCGGCGGTGGATACCGTGGCAAACGCACGGGTGGAGACGACCGTCGTCGTTCAGACGACCGTGGCCCACGCCGTCCGCGTGACTAATCAATAACTAAAACCGCATCTCCCTAAGTGGATTTGCGGTTTTTTTTTTGGTGTCATGCTACACTAAATGAGTAGAGACAGAAAAATGAGGTGTCAACGGATGATTGAACTAGGTTTTGGTCTCGTCATACTAGTGGCGTGCGTTCTGGCTTTGAAACCGATTATTACGCGGACCGAGCGTCCGAATTTTCGATATATCCCGGTCGCCACGCTTCTGTTCGGCGCGATGATTTGGCTTGTGATGGCCATCGGCGTGGGCGGGAAGATGGGAATCGGCTACGGTGTGATGAGTATCGTATATTTCATTGCTTGTTTCGGTGCCTATATGTATGTGCATACACGAGCGAGCTGAACCCAGCTCGCTTTCGTGTTTAGAAAAAAGACGAGGTGATCAAGTTGGACGCAGTGGATGTGATGATGAATCCAGAAGAAGTCGAAGTGACATTTGAACCAATCCTGGGAGCCGCCACCTTCCAAGTAGAAGGTTATATGGTCCATGGACAGTTCAGGGGCGAGTCGCTCACCCCATTCTTTTACGACGATGACGTTCCGCTCGAGTATCAGCTCGATATCGCCAAACGGATGGAGCGTTTAGCGGCCGAACAGTTAAGGGATGCGACGCAATTCGTCACGTTCCGATGTCGGTCAGAGTGGATTCTCGAACAAGGAGGCGAGGCGTTTTTGGCCCCGCTTCGAGAATTGAACTTCCCGCTCCATCGCATTTATGTGACGCTTCAAGGGACGGATCTCGTTGACGTGTCACGCTTGTCACGAGTCGTCCAATATTATCGTTCATCTGGTGTTAAAGTCGCGCTCGACTTCGCAGAATCAACGAGCATCGAAGACATCATGACGGTGGCGCCTGAGATGTTGCTCGTCGATTTGGCGACGATGGTCGAGAAGAAGACGTTATCGGTCACGTATCCGCAAATGCTTCAGACGATGGAATATATCGCTTCCCGTCTCGGGGCTCCGCTCCTCTATAAATCGATCGACCATCTCGGACAGTTGCGTTATGCGTGGCGTCATGGCGGACGTTATTATATGGGAAGTCTCCTCGGGCAAAGCGATGCGATGCCGCCGCGCGAAGCGAAAGGTATGAGCGTATTGACGCAAGAAGTACCGTCGTTCTTCTTACACGATCAAGAGCGATTAAAGCGATTATATGAATTGGAGTTCGAACTCCATAAACAAATCCACGACCTCGTCCAAAGCGGGAAGTGGTCGCGCGATAAGAAAGATGAATGGTTGCTCCATATTGCCCCGAAACTCGAAGGGACGTTCGTCCGTTACTATTTGACGGACCAAACCGGGTTCCAGACGAGCGCAAACGTCTATCAGGCACAGTCCGCTTGGACGGTCGATAACACGTATCGCGGCTATAATTGGAGTTTCCGTCCGTACTTTATTCGGACGATGGCAGCGATGGACGTGCGCGGACGGGGCTACTTGTCCGAGGATTATCGCGACTTCAGTTCGAACGAAGTGACGCGGACGTTCAGTTATCCGTTACCGGACGGCATGTTCTTGTTTGCCGATTTATCTGAAGAGTTCTTATATCAAAATCGACTATTAGATTGAGAGGGAAAATGATGTTAGATTATGATTACGATGCATTGCGCGAGATTGGGCGGATTGTCGCCTTGGCTCGCGATGAGATGGCGAAAGCAGTCAAGCCAGGCATGACGACGAAACAGTTGGATGAAATCGGGCAGCGTGTTTTAGAAGCGGAAGGGGCCGCCTCGGCCCCAATCACGATGTATGAGTTCCCGGGTTATACGTGTATCTCCATCAATGAAGTCGCAGCCCATGGGATTCCAGGTGACCTCGTCATCCAAGACGGCGACGTGGTCAACGTCGACGTATCGGCCGTGAAGGACGGCTACTATGCCGACACAGGACGTACGGTCATCGCGGGCACACCGAAATCGGCTAAACACGAGCGGTTGGTCGAAGTGTCATTGACATCGCTCGAAGCGGGTCTCAGCAAAGTGAAGGCGGGCGTCAAGGTCAACCAAATCGGGAAAGCGATTTATGCCGATGCCCGTAAGAACGGCTTCACGGTCATTCGTAACTTGGCGGGCCATGGCCTCGGTCGCACGCTCCACGGTGAGCCGGAGACGATTTCCAACTACTATAGCCGTGAAGAGAACGACATCTTGAAAGAAGGACAAGTCATTGCCGTCGAGACGTTCATCTCGACAAAAGATGAAATCGTCTATCAATCAGAAGAGGACGGTTGGTCGTTGTTCACCCCGAACAACAGCCTCGTCTCCCAGTTCGAGCACACGGTCGTCGTCACGAAAGACGGCTATGAAGTATTGACGGGCACATTCCGTTAACGATGAAAAGGCGGCAGACGCGAAGTCTGCCGCCTTTTTTGCGGAGTTTTTACAGGAGTCGAATCGTCTGTTCGCTCAGTTGCTCGATTTTCGTCCAATCCGGTGCGACCTGGTCGGGAAGCATCAATTGTCCGTTCTCGACTTCGAGCGGGGTATCGAGCAAATCGGTCTCGAAGTAAGCGCTCGTCCCGGCCATATCGGCCGGGTAGGCGGTTCCGTTCAATGAGGCGAATAAGAGCGTGTGATAACGGCCGATGGAGGACTCATACATCCCACCGACCCAGTAGGGGGTGCCGCTATCGCGAATCGCGAGCGCCTCGCTCCAGCCGCCGACGCGGGCCGGTTTGATATTGACGATGCGACCGGCTCGAAGTCGATGCATCGTCGCCACGTCTTGAGCCGCACTGATCGATTCATCGAGACAAATCGGTGTGGTGAGCCGTGCCTGCAAGTCCGCTGTCTCGACCCAATATGTGCTCGGATAAGGCTGTTCGATCATCAAGAGACGGTAGGTGTCCAATGCCTCGAACCAGTCAAGCGATTGCTCGGAGCCACTTCCGTTCAAATCAATCATGAGCGGGGCGTCCGGAAAAACGCTGCGAATCTCGCCGAGCGCAGGAAGCAGTTCATGCGGGGACGCTTTTAACTTGATCCGGTCGAATCCGGACGCGAGCGCAGCCTCGATGGCGTTCAACGTCTGACTGAGCAGACCGATGCCAATCGTCCGGCCGCATGCCACGGCATCGCCGGCTTGGACGTATTGTTTTAATGTCTGATTCGCGCGGGCCGCTTCCACTTCCCATAGAGCGCTCTCCCACATCGCTTTCGCCATCGGTTGGCCGATGATCGAGCTGACATGGGGACCGAACGAGGTGGCAGACAACGTCATCCCTTTCAGAAGTTGGACAATCAAAGCGGACGTATCGATGACGGAGCGGACGGTCTCAGCCGTATACCATGGCGTCTCGAACGCGACACCTTCCCCGTAGCCGACAACACCGTCGACCGTCTCCAGCCGGAGAATGACCGTCCGTCTCGTCGTCAACACGGCGTGGGCGGTGACAATCGGATGTTTGAACGTGAGGGGGACGATATACAGTTCAGCGCGACGAATCATGGTCAGCCTCCTTTAAGCGATGACGCATCAATTTACCGTTGGCGTTACGAGGCAGCTCGTCGACGGCAATCCATGCTTTCGGATGTTTATAAGATGCCAGATGGTCGTGCAGCAGCTGAATCGCCTCATCGAAATCGAACGTACCGACCGTGAAGGCGACGGGTACCGCTCCCCAAGTCGGGTCGGGACGACCGACGACCCCGACGTCTTGAATGCCCGGGCAACGCAATAACACGCTCTCGATTTCGGCCGGATAAATGTTCTCACCGCCGGAGATGATCAAATCACTGCGGCGGTCATGGACGTACAAGTAACCGTCTTTCATCGTGCCGAGGTCGCCCGTTTGCCAATAGCCGTCGGGCGTCCAAGCATCGGCCTCTGGCTGTTTATAGTAACCAGGGGTCACCGTCGGTCCGTTCACTTCAATCTCCCCATCCGCATTGATACGGAGTTGGGTCGGCGCGATTGCTTGACCGCTCGAACCGATGTGGGCGAGTGCCTCGGCTGGCAACAGCGTCGCGACTTGCGAACACGTCTCCGTCATCCCGTACGTCTGGGCGACCGGTAACTGCCGCCGCTCGGCTTCTTCGAGCAACGGACGCGGTACGGGACCGCCGCCGACGAGCAGAAGTTGCAACTGATGGCGGGAGAGACCTGCGTCGAGGAGCCGCTTAAGCATGACCGCAACGAGCGAGATGTGGGTGATTCTTGCCGTCGCAATCAACTCGAGTGTACGAGCGACATCGAACTTCGGTTCGACGTATAGTAGCGAACCGAAACGAGCGCTCCGATACACTTGCGCGAGTCCGCTCATATGGAAGAGCGGCGTCACGACGAGCATCCGGTCACTTATCCCGTAACCGAGGCGCGTCTTGGCCGCCTCGGCGCTCGCGACGTGATTGCCGAACGTCTGCTTTACGGCCTTGGCCCGTCCAGTCGTGCCTGAGGTGAACATGAGCGACATGACTTCATCGTCTGCCCACTCGTGCGGTGTAGCGAGTGACGCCTCATCTCGTGACGTCAACGCGAATTGGGTGATCGACAGTTCAATCGGTTCATCGACGAGCAATACATTGATATCGGCCGTCTCGATTTGTCCTGCCAGTTCGCTCATCGTCAACCGTGTGTTGAGCGGAACGAGTACTTTTCCGAGTAATTGGATGGCGTGGACAGCGATGACATAATCAGCGCTGTTCACAGCGCGTAATCCGATATGCCGGGCTTCGGGTGCGACCCGTTCCAGGAAGTGGGCCAAACGGGAGCTTTCCGTGCTTAACTCGGCCCAAGTCAAACTGACGGACGCGGTGACGAGTGCCATGGCGTCGCGTCGATGTTGTGTCACATAACGATTCATCATCAGAACCTCCAAAAAAAGAGTAGCGAAGTCGCTACTCTTTGTCGATTTACGGGAAACGCGGGAACTGACCGAAGTCTGGATCGCGTTTTTCTTTGAAGGCGTCGCGGCCTTCTTTTGCTTCGTCTGTCGTGTAGTAGAGAAGCGTCGCGTCGCCGGCAAGCTGTTGAAGTCCTGCGAGTCCGTCCGTGTCGGCGTTCATCGCTGCTTTCAAGAAGCGAAGGGCCGTCGGAGAGTGTTGCAAGATCTCTTGGCACCATTGGATCGTCTCGGCTTCAAGTTGCTCGAGTGGAACGACCGTGTTGACGAGTCCCATGTCAAGCGCTTGCTGTGCGTCGTATTGACGGCAGAGGTACCAGATTTCGCGTGCTTTCTTGTGGCCGATGATGCGGGCCAAGTAACCTGAACCGTAACCGGCATCGAACGAGCCCACTTTTGGTCCAGTTTGACCGAAACGAGCGTTGTCGGCTGCAATCGTCAAGTCACAGACGACGTGCAAGACGTGTCCGCCACCGATCGCATAACCGGCTACCATGGCGATGACTGGTTTCGGGATGACGCGAATCAAACGTTGAAGGTCGAGGACGTTCAAGCGTGGAATCTCGTCGTCACCAACGTAGCCGCCGTGGCCGCGGACTTTTTGGTCGCCGCCTGAGCAGAAGGCTTGATCGCCTTCACCAGTCAAGATGATGGCACCGACTTCTTTATCGTCACGGGCGCGTGCGAACGCGTCGATGAGCTCGTTGACCGTGAGTGGACGGAACGCGTTCCGTACTTCCGGGCGGTTGATGGTAATTTTTGCGATGCCGTTCCACTTCTCGTACTTGATATCTTCGTACGTGCGGACCGATGTCCAGTTTGCTACTGATTCCATTTAAATTCCCCCTAAAATCAATTTCTCTATCATTGTACCAAATTGTTGGGCATTCTCGACATGTGGAGCATGAGATGCGTCCGAAATTTCATGAATTTCAATATCGGGACGAATCAACTGCATATTCCGAGCAATCTGTTGAAACTTCACATCGTGTTCCCCGACGATCAAATCGGTGCGAGGTAAACAATCGAGTAGCGGCCAGATCGACGGCATGCTACCCGTCCCGATGGCGCGGAGGCTGTCCGCGAGTGCGGCTGGACGTTGGGCCAACCGCTCAGGACGTAGGGCGGCGCGCATCTCGTCGGTTTGATGCCAGAGCGGAAGACGTTCCCAACGGTCAACGAACGCCTCAAGTCCTGCTCGCTCGATGAATTCGGCGAGCTTTTCGTCTTGAAGCCGGCGTTGTCGACGTTCAGCCGCTATGTCGAGCCCGGGCGTCGTGCTAATGCCGATGAAATGGGTGACCCGATCATCATAGGCGGCGAGTGTCATCCCGATACGTCCGCCGAGCGAGTAACCGACGACCGTCCACGGACCTTCGTCCGTATCGAGTAGCACCGACAAGTCTTTAATCTGTTGACTCATCTTGGCACGCCCGACCGCTTGCTGTCCGGTGCCGCCGTGTTGCAATAGCGACGGGGCGACGAGCCGGACGGGGAGCTCAGGGAACTGGGAGATCCAAGCCGCACTCCCGGTGAATCCATGAAGAAGCAAAACGGGACGGCCGCTCCCACGTTCGAGCACCTCATAGGAGACGCCACGCACGGAACGCATCACGTTTCGTTCTCCGTCGTCAAACGGTCCGTGAGTGAAGCGGTCCAACGACGATGCTCGGCCACGTTTCTAGCGCGATCAGACGGAAATTCGATCAGCTGAACGCCTGCTTCAATCGCCGTCATGACATCTTCAGGCTGCTCGAGCAAGCGATAGCTGAGTCCGTATGTCTCGGCAAATCCGCGCAAGTTCAAGTGGAGCGGCGTCCCGAACAAGTCCTCGAACATTTGCGGTGCGATCGAAGCTTGTGGCAAGAAGGAGAAGATGCCGCCGCCATCATTGTTGACGACGACGATGGAGAACGTACCTGGGTGCGATTTGACGAGTTGCAGGGCGTTGCTGTCATGATAAAACGCCAAGTCGCCAATTAACAGGGCGGCCTTGTCCGTATCGTGACAGGCACCGAGCGCGCTCGATATGATGCCGTCAATCCCGTTCGCCCCGCGATTGGCGAGGACGTCGATTGACTGACCGGCTGAAAGTGTTGTATCGATATCACGGATCGGCATGCTATTGCTGACGAAGATGCGATCAAGACGAGACGCCAGCAAATGACGCGTCAATGCGCTTTCTCCGCTCAAAGCAGGTTTTGCGGATTCGGCGACGCGTTCGAACAATGCGAAACGATCGAATAAGTCGGCGTCATAGTCTTTGTTGATGGTGGCGACATAATCAATCGCATCGCCGTACACGACCGTGGCGCTGTTCGACGGGTCGCGGAACGATCCGGGTTGCTCGATCAAGACGTATGGCACGTCGTGAAGCCACTGATTCAGCCGTTTCGAGACGGGGGCAGCCCCGAACCGGACGACCGCGTCAGGTGTCCATTCCGTGCGATGCTCGCTCGCGAGCCACGCGTCATAGTTCGTCAAGACATGGTCAAACCGGCGCATCCCGCTCAATGGGTCGGCGAAGACCGGAATACGATGGGCCAGCGCCGACGTGTAGAGAGGCTCAAGCCATGATGTCGGAGTACCTGGTCCGACGATGAAGGCGAGACGATTGACGTCAATCTCTTGTTTGAACCGTTTCAAGTCGAGACTTGTCGGTTTAAGATAGGTCGGCTCAGAGGATTCGGCTTCACCGCCCAGGAGTGACGTCAAGCGCTCGATATCCGGCAACAACGGTTCACGGAACGGGATGTTCACATGGACCGGACCGAAAGGCGCATGCATACTCGTCCGGACGAGCCGGGCGAATGTCTGTTCCATGTAGCGCTGACTCGCTGCTTCAGGAACGGGGAGGTCGACGCTCGCTTTCACGTGTTCGCCGTACAGTCGAACTTGGTCGATCGCTTGAGGCGCCCCGACGTTCCGAAGTTCGTGCGGCCGATCGGTCGTCAACACAACGAGCGGCAGTTGTGAGATATTTGCCTCGGCCACCGCCGAAAAGTAGTTGGTGGCGGCAGTACCGCTCGTGCAGATGAGCGCGACCGGGCGCAACGATGATTGCGAACGAGTCAACCCGAGTGCGAAAAAGGCGGCCGACCGTTCGTCGACGATGATATGATGTCGGACGCTCGGATGAAGATAGGCGGCCATGGCGAGCGGTGTCGAGCGAGAGCCGGGACTGATGACGACGTCCTCGACCCCTTGTTCGACGAGCCGGTTCATCATACCGGCGACCCACTCCGTTAACGGTTCATTCATGCTTCATTGCCTCCTGCGCGTACTTTGTCCAATCCGAGAGCTTGCTTGATTGGACTGAGCTTGATTTCTGTCTCGGCGAGCTCCGCTTCGAGTTCAGACTCTTGGACGATTCCACAGCCTGCGTATAGCGCCACGAATTGATGGTGGACAAGAGCCGACCGGATCGAGACGACGAACTCTCCTTCACCGTCCGTGTTCAGCCAACCGAACGGTGACCCGTACCAGCCGCGGTCGAACCGTTCAATCTCGCGCAACAAGCGGACAGACGTCCGTTTCGGAGATCCACCGAGCGCCGGGGTCGGGTGGAGCGACTCGATGATCGACAGCAAGGATGCGTTCGTATCGAGCGTTGCTTGAATCGGTGTGTGCAGATGGAAAACCGACCGGTTCTCCAAGATGCGCGGCGACTCCGGTGCCTTGATGGTAGCCGCGTATGGTGTGAGGGCGTTCTTGATGTCCTTCACGACGATTTGGTGTTCCTCGAGGTTTTTGGCGTCGTGGAGTAACGTCTGTTTGGCTACATCCGATTCGATCTCGGTGTCTGGTCGCTTGATGGTGCCGGCGATGGCGGCCGTTTCAATGTACGGTCCTTGTTTCTTGACGAGCCGTTCCGGCGTCGCTCCGAAAAATCCGATTTCCCGCTTCGGCTGATACAAGAACACGTAACTGCCCGTCTGATGTTCTGACAAGTGGCGCAGTGTCGTCGCGAACGGGAACGCCTCTTCCGAGGTCTGGTAGATTTCTTCCCGGGCGATGACGATCTTTTCGACTCGTTCTTCAGTGATGTTCAGTTTAGCTTGTTGGAAACTCGACTTGAAATGGTCGACGCCGTCTTTGACTTGCGAGTAAGTCGGTGTTTGTTCGTCGGGCGCATGTAGCGCGTTGAACTGGGCGAGTTGATCGGCCAATTGAATCAAATATTGTTCGACCGAACGTTTGGCCGAGACGAGCGTCGAAACGGTCAACGTGTGCTTGTCGCCCGAGCGGCGATATAGAAATTTCGGCACGACCAACGATGCTTCACCGAACGCTTCCCACATATTTTTTTGGGGCCGCACGAACGTGTCGAACGAAAAGCCCGAGAACGCATAAATGACCGCGTCGACGTCCCGGCGGTGCAGGCTCCAATCGTACTGTAGACGTTGGAAACGTTCGGGACCAGAAGCCGTCAACACGAGCGCATCGGCACATCCGAGCATCTCGAGGGAGCGGTCTGGCGTCGAAAAATAGTAGTGGGACGTTTCAGTGTTTTGAATAATATGGAACGCGTCGAACGAAGGGATTTCCCACGTGTACGAGGCAAGTACCGGTCGTTGCCAAGCACGTGCCCGTTTATGGGCTTGTTCGATTCGTTGTTTAATGTGTGTTTGAGTATCTGGCATGAAAGAAAAGCCTCCTCAATCCAATGGAATTCTCATTCTTTAGTGTATCATGACTTCACAACAGAACTGGCCGTCAAATGCTCGAGAAAGTGAAGGGAGCCGTCCGAGCGGCGGGCATTGACAGGTTTTTTCAAAGAGACGTAAACTAACGAAGGGAGGGAAGTGCATGAAGAAGAGAGAGAAAGGTGCGTATTGGCGCATGATTCGCCCGCATACGTTGACAGCGAGCTTCATACCGGTGCTGTTAGGGACGTTCATCGTCCTCGGGCAAGTCGAGTTGAAGTGGGGATTGTTCTTAGCGATGCTCATCGCCTCGGTCTTGATTCAAATCGCGACGAATTTATTTAATGAATATTATGATTACAAGCGTGGACTCGACCACGAAGGTTCCATTGGAATCGGTGGCTCGATCGTACGTGATGGGTTCACACCCGGACAAGTGCTCGGCATCGCGCTCGGTATGTATGGGGTGGCGGCTGTGCTTGGGCTCTATATTGCGGCTTCAACGAGTTGGCATTTAATTTGGATCGGAGTGCTGTCGATGGTCGTCGGATTCCTGTACACGGGAGGTCCGCTCCCGATCGCCTACACGCCGTTCGGGGAAATCGTCGCTGGCCTATTCATGGGTTATGTCATCATCGGCATCTCGGGATATATCCAAATCGGGACGGTGACGACAGAACTGTTGCTCGTATCGTTTCCGATGGCGCTTTTGATCGGGGCGATCTTGCTCGCGAACAACATTCGTGATTTGGATAATGATAAAGTGAATGGGCGCAAAACAATCGCCTGTCTCGTCGGACATCGTCGTGCCGTTCTCGTCTTGGCCGGATTCTTTATCGCGGCATTGGTCGGCATCCTCGTCGCCGTATTCGGGTTTGGCGTGACGCCGTGGGTGCTGTTGTCATTGCTGACAATTCCAATCATGGTACGGGCAGTGAAGCGTTTTTGGGTCAAGCGTGAACCGGCTGAACTCATGCCGGCGATGGCGATGACCGCAAAAGTGAACACGTTGTTTGGCGCTTGGATGGTCATCGGGTTAATGGTCGCGCGGCTAATCGCGTGAATTAAGAGGAGGGAACCACATGTCAGTCGTTCAAGAAATGCTAGCGTTCAATGAAAAATTCGTAACAGAGAAACAATATGAGCAATTTGTCTCGGATAAGTTTCCCGATAAAAAAATCGTCATTTTAACGTGTATGGATACGCGTCTGACGGCGTTGTTGCCTCAAGCCCTCGGACTAAAAAACGGGGATGCTAAAATCATAAAAAATGCGGGAGCCGTATTGTCACATCCGTTCGGATCGGTTATGCGTTCGATCCTCGTCGCGTTGTATGCGCTCGGGGCCGAAGAGGTCATCGTCATCGGTCATTATGATTGCGGCATGGCGGCGATCGATCCGAATGCGGTCATCGCAGAAATGGAACGTCGCGGCATTGAACCGCAGACACTTCAAACACTCAAGTCGTCAGGGATGGATTTGGAGAAGTGGTTGCACGGGTTTGACTCGGTCGAAGCGAACGTCGTCAACTCGGTCAACCTCGTCAAAAACCACCCGCTCTTGCCGCCGGGCACGAACGTCCATGGGTTCGTCATCGACCCTGCGACCGGTCGTCTTGACGTCGTCGAAGCATAATGCAAAAGGCGGTCTCTTCTGGAGAGACCGCCTTTCTTTCGTTACCCGTATGTGTTGACGGGGATATCTTTATAGTCGTCTTCGTCCGAATCTTTTGATTTGGACTTTTTATTTTTCTTATAGTTTTTCTCGTACTCACGTTCGCTCGGCGTTTTGAAGAAACGTTGCCAAGTAGCGTTGATTTCTGAGCCGATCAAAATGATCATGCCGGTCAGCTGGAGCCAAAGCAACGTGACGATGATTCCTCCGAGTGAGCCGT
This sequence comes from Exiguobacterium mexicanum, assembly GCF_005960665.1. Lineage (GTDB taxonomy): Bacteria > Bacillota > Bacilli > Exiguobacteriales > Exiguobacteriaceae > Exiguobacterium > Exiguobacterium mexicanum_A. The sequence goes on along the minus strand of NZ_CP040676.1, from coordinate 2,125,542 downwards.
ACGTCGAATCGTAATTGCCGAAGTTCGAAACGTACAGGCTGAAGCCGAGGGAGACGAGCTGCCAGGCGATGACGCCAAAGATCGCACCTGGAATCGTGCTCTTCCAGAACACGTGTTGCTGCGGGGCGATTTTATAGAAAATTGACAGCGTGAAAATCAAGATGACGGTCGTCAACACGTAGCGGAACACGTTGATCAAGATGACATCGGCCCCCGAAATCGGGATGAAACGAGCCACGAAATCGATGATTTGCGAACCGAATACGTTCGAGACGATGAGCAGTAACATGCCAACGCCGAGTAATAACGTCAACCCGAGGGCGATGCCTTTGCTGACGAAGAAATTACGTTCGTTATCTTCCCCGTACGCGTGAATCGCCATATTGATCAAGCGTTCAACCCCTTTAGCCGCCGACCAAATGGCTAAAATCGCACCGATTGAGAGGAGTCCGCCGCGCGGTTCGCCGATGGCGTCGAAGATACCGGTCAAAAATTCAGTCGCGGCCGCCCCGGGCGCCAAGTTGTTCAACTGCTCTTGGAACGACGCCTGAGAAATGTCAAAGAACGACAGCAATGCGAGAATGAAGATGATACCCGGGAAAATCGATAAGAACCAAAAAAAAGCGAGTGTCGCGCCGTAATCTTGAACATCATGTTCTTTGAAGCGACGAAGCAACTCTTTCCCGAAGGCGAACCAATTCTTTTTTTCTTTTACTTCTGTAGTATCCATATATGTGCCTCCTGAACGTTATCGTTAGAAACGTTCTTTCCCGAAATGTCAGGAGGCTACACATGAAATCAGTCTTCGGCCAGCGTTTTATTGAAAAATCGCTCGGCTTCGTTCGACAGCAAGTCGGCGAGTGACGGTGGTCGTACCGGTAAATGGCTGAGCGCGCTTCGCTTCACCCACATCGGCGTATACGATCCGTTCGTTTGCTCTGCTTGAAATTCTTCACCTGTCCCGGTCCCGAACTCACCACCGGTCATCCGGGCCCAGTAGTATGGGTTCAACTCTCCATTGAAGGCGACATGTGCGGCTACGCCTTCAAGTTCGACGTGGACGCCGAGCTCTTCGAACGCTTCACGGACGGCCGTCTCTTCAGCCGTATGACCGAATTCGACACCACCGCCCGGAAATACATAATACAAAAGGTTTTCTTTCTCTCGGCGAATGAGCGCGACTTCGTCATGTTCATTCACGAGGATGATGGCACTGCGTAATTTCGTTCTGACCAATGGAATCGTTCCTTTCGATTTCGTATCGTGAACAAAACGCATCGACTCGCGGCCGATGCGTTTTGGTTAATCTGTTGCTGGTTGTTCAAGTGAGGCGTACATGTCAGGTGTCAGGCCGTTATCGTGCGAGGCGATGACTTTCCCAGCGACGCGCATCCCGAGTCGGAGCGCATCTTCAATCGGGTGACGTTTCATCAACTCAGAGATGACAGCGGAGAAGAATGAGTCACCCGCACCGGTCGAGTCGGCAACTTTCACTTTCGTCGTCGGGACGTGACCTTGTTCATTCGTGCGTAAGTCGACATAGACGGCGCCGAGCTCACTCATCGTGACGATTGTGAGCGGAGCTCCTTTCATCGCGAGCACTTCGGCGACGCGTAACGCATCGTCCACTGTGACGATGGACATATCAGACAAAATCTCCGCTTCTTCGCGGCTACAGATGAAGCCGGTGAAACCTTGGAGTAAATGACGGTTCCGTTCAATCACCGACAGATGACCGCACACGCCATACAGCGGAAGCTTCATTTCGCGGCACAGTTCAATGGTCTCGTTCAATACATTGACCGACAAGTCGAGGTCAATCGCGACCGCCTCACTTTCAGCGAACACCGTATCGATGCGACGGAGGATACATTCTTCCATCATCGCTTCGTCCGGTTGCTTCGAGATTGACGTTTGCAGGTCACCGTTGTTATCCATGACGGCAAGCCACATGCCCATCCCATTGTCATCGAGCAAATCGACGTGATCGACGTTGACGTTCAAATCGCGGAGTTCTTCGAGAACACCCATCCCGATTTGATCGTTCGTCACGGTCGACACGAAACGGACGTCATTCCCGAGAACACCTAAGTTTTGGGCGACGTTTCGGCCGGTCCCACCGTTCGAGAACGCGATGTCACCGACGTTCTTGGCATCTTTATGAAGCGGGGCGAACGAGGTTCCTTTAATATCGACAAACACCTTGCCGATTACTGCAATCGTATTCATATACTGTACCACCTTTAGCCAATCTTCCTATCAGTTCCGGTCTCATTAGACACATTGTTTCAATTATAGCGAAATTACTAACGGCTTTCAACGACGGTTTGAATGAGTGTCGAATTTTGTCATTCCCACGAGGTGCTGAGCAAACGAAGCCCGTTCAAGATGACGAGGATGGTCGATACTTCATGGCCGACGACCGCGAACGGCATGACGAGCAGTTCGAAGATGTTCGTCGCGATCAACACGAGGATGACACCTAGGGCAAACACGACGTTTTGGAGGACGACGCGATTCAATTTACGGGACTGTTTGATGGCCGAGCTCAACCGAAGGAGGTCGTTTTTCATTAAGACGACGTCGGCCGTCTCGAGGGCGGCGTCTGTCCCTTCACCCATCGCGATTCCGACATCGGCTGTCGCGAGGGCAGGGGCGTCGTTGATGCCGTCGCCAATCATGCCGATGCTACCGTATTCTTGTTTTAATTGTTTAATCTGCTCGACCTTCTCTTCTGGGAGACATTCGGCGATGTAACGGGTCAACCCGGCCTCAGTGGCGATGGCGCGGGCTGTCGCCTCGTTATCGCCCGTGATCATGATCGTCGCGATACCGAGCTGGTTGAGTCGTTTGATCGCTTGTTTGGCTTCAGGGCGCAGTGTGTCCCGGAGCGCGAACGCTCCAATCGTCTTCGCTTCATCGCTGACGAACACGAGCGTATGGCCGGCAGCTTTTAAACGTTCGACATCGTCGCGGAAGAAATCTCCGCTCGGATCGGCGAATTTTTGTTTGCCGACCCGATAGGCGACACCATCGATCGTCGCTTCAATCCCGGACCCGGTCACGTCTTTGAAGTGTTCCATCGTTCCTGTGTAATTCCCTGTGAATTGGACGAGCGCTTCGGCGAGCGGGTGCATCGAATGTTCTTCAATCAAGCTGACGATGCGATAGACGTGCTCTTTCTCAACGGTTGGATGGATCAATGCCGATTGGACTTCTGGTTTACCGATTGTAAGCGTGCCTGTCTTATCGAAGGCGATCGCTTTCAAACGGCCCATATTCTCGATGTGAACGCCGCCTTTGAACAAAATCCCATGTTTGGCGGACGAAGCGATGGCGGCGAGTGCGGCCGGAGTGATGGCTGCGACGAGGGCGCACGGCGAAGCGACGACGAGTAAAATCATACCGCGGTAAATACTCGTCTCAAGCGACCACGGCGTCAATACCGGGCCGAGCAAGATGATTGCGGTGACGGAGGCAAGCACGACTTGAACGTAGCGTCCCTCGTACCGGTCGATGAACTGGGCGGACGGTGATTTTTCTTCTTGCGCTTGCTGTACCATTTGAATGATTTTTTGGAACAACGTTTCCGTGGCGAGCTTTGTTACTTCTAACGTCAAGACACCGTTCAAGTTAACGCTTGAGCCGTATACCTCGTCGCCGACGTTTCGGTCGACTGGAATCGATTCACCGGTGATGGCGGCTTCCTCGATTGAGGCACTGCCTTTCAAAATCCGACCGTCGACCGGGATGCGTTCGCCGGGTCTTACGTAGATGTGGTCTCCGACGCGAAGGTCGTCGATATGGACGACCTCGAGGCCGCCCGAAGCGTTCAATCGCGTCGCTTGTTCAGGTTGCAGTTCCATTAATGACTCAAGAGCGCGTTCGTTTTTGTTCATCGTGTACGTCTCGAGTGCACCGGACAAAGCGAAAATGAAGATGAGGATGGCACCTTCCATCCAATAGCCGATGGCCGCGGCGCCGATGGCCGCGATGATCATGAGCAGTTCGACGTTCAACGAACGGGTTTCCCACGTATCGGTCAGACCTTCTTTCGCTTTGGCATATCCGCCGATTAAAAAGGCGGTCAAATAGAGGGTGACGTAGAGCGCAGGAGCTCCGTCTTGTCTTTCCGCGATATATGCGAGTACAATCAATACACCACTGATGAGCGCCATGATGAGCTCGATATGTTCGAACCAGTTGGCCCGTTTGAAGACGTGGCTTTTTTTCTGTGTGACGGTTGATGTGTTCATGTGAGCACCTCTTTCTAAATGAGAATATATATCAGTTAAATGATAATGATTGAGGATGATTATCATTATCTATTTTTGATATGATTGGATTTAATACGAGTTTAAGCTCATACCTTATTTATAATGATTATCATGTAAGTCTATTTTAGCACCAATCGTAATAACTCACAAACTAAAAGATTAAGGAGTTTTTGTGTCATGCAAAATGTATTTCAACGCCCTTGGACGGTCACGTTCCTCGCGCTATTCAACACGTTTTTATGGGGGAGCGCGTTCCCGTTCATCAAACTGAGCTACGAGGCGCTTGATATTCAAGAGCACGAGTACGGCCAGCAGTTGTTTTTTGCCGGCGAACGCTTTTTATTGTCCGGACTGCTCTTGCTCGTGATTAGCCGCCTCGTCTTCAAACGGCCGATTCGATTAAACGCGGAAAAGTTGAAGGCGTATGCACATTTAGGGGCATTTTTGACATTCTTACAATATTTGTTCTTTTATATCGGGCTTTCCATCTCGACCGGGGTGCAAGGTTCGATTATCGCGGGATCGACCTCATTCTTCCAAATGGCGCTTGCCCATTTCCGTTATGAGGATGATCGTCTCAACCGATTGAAGGGGATTGCCCTCACACTCGGGTTCTCTGGGATCGTCATCGCCAACTGGCCGACAGCGCACGCAGAGATAGGATTTGGGATTGGCGAGATCTTGCTCATTATGGCGATGATCTCAGGGGCGTTCGGGAACTTGATTGCGAAAGACTACTCACGCGCACATGATGTCGCCCCGATGACGGCTTGGGCGATGGTCTTCGGCTCGCTCGGTCTTCTCGTCGTCGGCTATGTGCTCGCGCCAGGGGATGTGTTCCTTCCTTACACGGTCACGACGCTTTTCTTCTTGCTGTATCTCGCGCTCTTGTCTGCAATCGGGTTCACGTTATGGAACACACTCATGAAATATAATCCGGTCAGCCGGGTATCACTTTATATGTTTTTTGTTCCCTTATTCGGTGTCGTCTTATCTAGCGTTTTACTCGGTGAAACGATCCCGTGGAACGCGCTTGTCGGATTATTGTTCGTCATCGCGGGCATCTATCTCTCGACTTATTTCCAGGGGCGAGTCAACCGTTCGGCCCGTTGATCAAACAATGCTGACGCACGGTTGACGGAATCTTGTTCCCATGGCAAAATATATTAAAAATTCTGAATTCTTTCAGTTGGAAATCGGTCTTCGTTGTAAAGACTTGCGTGCGAATCTGATAGAAGGGAGGATTGTGCCATGGCAAGAAATCCGATTGTCCGAAATATACTCATCTCGCGTCAACCACGGGACGAGTACGTCAAATACGTGATGAAGTGCGTAAGTCGCGGATTGAAGGAGCATCACGACCAAGTGGACGCGCGTGCAACGAGGCAAGGGGAGGACATCCAGACGAAGTGGCATATCAATGATCGCGTCATTGAAGTCACAATCAAGTCGGACGTGCTGGCCTCACTAGAGACAGAACCGTTCGCGCTCGATGAAGCGTTCATGCGCGCGTTCGAACGGAACGACGTTCGTCTCGGTCCAATCAAGGAATGAGTGATACGAAAAAGGGTGAGTCTCCGTTGAGACTCACCCTTTTATGCATCGATCGGCTTCGCTTTCGCTGTGAACAGACTCACAGCCAAGATGCCGAGAATAAGTGTGTACATCAAGAAATACACTTCTTTCGGTAACGCAATCCAAAACGCGCCAATCATCGGTCCGCTGATCGAACCGACGCTGAACGAGATGCTATAGAGCATATTGCCGGTCGGTAACAACGAACGTGGCAACACTTCTGTCATATGAGCCAAACCGAGAGAATACGTGGAGCCGAGACCGGCTCCGGCAAGAGCGAACAAGACGAGCAGCCAGGCGTAATGGTCGACGGCCAGGTTGGCGACGGCGAAGACGAGCGTTCCGAGCGTCAACACGATTTGCAGGATGCGTTTCTTCCCGAAGTGATCGGCGAGGCGACCGAGCGGTAACTGGACGATGATCGAGGCGACGATGAACGTCGTGATGAGCGTACTCGTCTGTGTCAGCCCGATGTCGTTGCGGACCGTGAAAATCGGTAAGTTGGCATTCAAGCTCGCCTCAAGGAACCCGTATGTAAAAGCAGGTAAGAGCGTATATCCGCCGCCGATGAGGACGAGGCGGATGCGTCCTTTCGAGTCGGTCTTCACTTTCTCAGCCTCAGGGTACTCGTTGTCGACCTTGAAGATCAAGAACAAGGATGCGAGACAGAAGACGATCAAGACGAGGAACGGCAGCCAAAAGTGGAGGTCGACGAGCGGGGCGATGAGCGGGCCGACCGCGAATCCGAGGCTGAACGCCATCCCGTAATACGCCATCGCCCGGCCAAGACTTCGCTTCTCGCTCGCAGACGTGACCCACACTTGGGATCCGTAATGGAGCGCCGAATCCCCGAACCCGATGACGAAACGCATGAGTGCCCACATGAGCAGTGACGGCCAGAGCGGCAAGAAGAACGTGGCAAGCGCCGTCAAGACGATGCCGAGGACGATGGTCGGCCGAAACCCGTACTTGCGGACGAACCGTTCGAGTAGCGGCGCAGAGACGATGACGCCTAAGTAGAGCATCGTCGCATTCAACCCGTTCAACCAGGCCGGGTTGCCGTCCCGTTCGATGAGTGTCGACAAGAGCGGGATGAGCGCACCTTGAATCAAGCCGGAGATAAAGACGACAAGTAATAAAATCGAAAATCGAAAGCGTTGCATAGTTCACCTCATCATTGATTGCATAGTAAAAGGCTGAGAAGGGTCTCAGCTTTTTGGCTCGTCAATCGGTTGGGGTACATGGTTCAAGTGTAAAAGTTCATCGTCCCAACTGCCTTGACTGAATACTTCATCACGGTCTACTTTGTCTGAAACGAATGCGGCTGTCAATAAGATGCTGAGCACACCACCGAAAATGATGATGGCCATGACGGTGATCATAAATACATAGATGGCTGTCATCTTCAAACACCTCGATTCAGTTTATATACTGAATATTTCCCGAATCGAAGTAATTAAAACGGTTCGGCCACACGTTCCCGGAAGTTCACGTCAGGATAGTACGCTTGTTTGACGAGTGCGTTCGGGCCGAGGCATTTGACAGCCGGACAGTGGCAGGACAGTGTGGCGTTCAAACTGCTGTTCGTCCACGCCTCATACGCGTCTTGGAACGAGGTGTCATACAACGTCCCGAGCGTGCCGAGCTCATCGCCGAAGTCGGTGACGATGATTTGGCCGTCGAAGATGTTCGTGTTGAGGCGTGAGCGGCCATCCGGGTCGCTTCGCACGGTCACGTTCTTCGCCTCGTGGAGCCGTTTCAATAAAGCGCGGTCTTCCGGTAACTCGGAACAAGCATAGAACGGCAACGTTCCGAACAGCATCCAAACGTTCTCATCCCGGACATCGAGCAGGTCGTGAATCGCCTGGCGGGTGTCAGGGAGCGACGCCGACTCGAGCGCACTTGCAAAATCGGCGGGGTACATTGGGTGCACTTCATGACGTTGACAGCCGAGTGCGACAATCTCTTCATGGATTGCCTTCAAGTGCGGAATCGTCCGTTTGTTGAGCATCGTCTCGGCCGATACAATCACACCCTCGGCCGTAAGCGCACGGGCGTTGTCTTTCATCGTCTGAAGCATCTTCAAACGTGCCTCCGCGCTCGGTTTTCGGTCCATCATCGCGAAACCGCCCTCTAAGAAATCCGCATCTGTGCCCCAGTTATGCGAAATGTGCAAAACGTCGAGGTAAGGGGTAATAAGATGGTAGCGAGAGAGTGGGAGCGTCAAGTTCGAGTTGATTTGTGTCCGGGCGCCACGCTCCTTAGCGTAACGCAAGAGTGGGACGACGTAGTTGCGCACCGATTTCATCGACAGCATCGGTTCGCCGCCCGTAATCGAAAACGCGCGTAAATGCTCGATTTCATCCAAACGCGAAATCAATAAGTCGAGTGGGACTTCGGGTTCTTCTGTCTGGTCGAGCATATAGCCGACCGCGCAATGCTCGCAGCGCATATTGCATAGCTTGGTCGTCGTCACTTCGACGTTCGAAAGGACGAGGCGACCGAACTCGGTTTGATCGAGGTATGCTTCCCACGGATCAAACGTTGTCGAGATGTTTTGCATATCAATTCCACCTTTTCATCAAGTCACACGAAATAGTATGCTATAATAACAACTCTTTGTCACGAACCAAAGGAGCGATCACGAGATGGGTAAATCACGAACAGATACGGCAGGAAAAATGAACGTGTTAAAATCGAGAACGGAATTACTGTGCTTATCAGTCAATACGTTGGACGAATTCACGACGCCAGAGGATTTGCATCGATTGTTAGCTGATATTGATTCCTTACGTGCGAAAGTCGTACGTTACGCCAAAGATTTAGAACAAGTATCTCGAAAGGATGAAACACATTGAAACTGATCGTAGGAGAATACACTAGCGCCCAAGCCGAGCGGCTAGGCATTAACGGAGAGGGCATCGCGACGATTGATCGCATGGTCATCTTCATTCCGAACTTATTGCCGGGAGAGAAGGCGAAAGTCGAAATTACGCGCGTCGAGCGGAACTACGCCGAGGCGCGCGTCATCAAGCGCGATAATGATTCACCGGACCGGGTCAAACCGCCGTGTCCGATTTATGACGAGTGTGGCGGTTGCCAGATTCAACATATGAGTCCGCGCCTGCAGATGGACTATAAAGAAGAGATCGTCCGCAACGCCTTCCGTCAAAAGACGAAATTGAACGTCGACAAATCGGATATCCGTGGTACGAAAGGGATGGACAACCCTTGGTATTACCGCAACAAGTCACAATTCCCGCTCTCGACGCGCCGCGGCGAGATCGTGTCGGGTCTCTACAAACCGAACACGAACGAACTCGTGCCAATCGAACACTGCATGGTACAGCAGCGCGACACGACGAACATTAACAACGCCATCGTCCGTATTTTGAACGAGCTCGACATCCCGGTATACGATGCGCGCCGTGACGTCGGTTTCGCCCGTACCGTCATCGTCCGCTCAGGCTACAAGACAGACGATGTCCAAGTCGTGCTCGTCGTCGGGAACGAGGACGTCCCGCGTTTAGATGAATTGAGCGATCGCATCATGGCGTTACCGAACGTCGTATCGTTCCACATTAATATCAACTCGAACCGTTCGGGTGTCATCTTCGGTTACCGTACGGTCCATATCGCCGGTCAAGACAAGATGGACGAGCAACTCGATGACGTCCATTACCACTTGTCACCGCGCGCGTTCTTCCAGCTCAACCCGGCTCAGACAGAAATCATGTATCGTGAAGTCGTCGAGGCGGCTGGACTCACGGGCGAAGAGCGCGTCATCGATGCGTATGCCGGTGTCGGTTCGATCGGGCTATGGCTCGCGCCGCACGCAAAAGAGATCCGTGGGATGGAAGTCGTCCCGGAAGCGGTCGAAGATGCGAACGCGCACATGCGTGAGAACGGCTTCAGCCATGCGACTTATGTCGAAGGCCGGGCCGAACATTGGATCCCGCGCTGGGTGAAAGACGGATGGATTCCAGACGTCATCGTCGTCGACCCGCCGCGCACGGGGGTCGATCATCAACTGTTGAATGCGATGATTTCATCGAAAGCGAAACGCATCGTGTACGTGTCATGTAACCCGCAGACGCTCGCGCGTGACGCGGATCAACTCATGAAAGCCGACTATAAAATCAACTATATTCAGCCGTACGATATGTTCCCGCAGACGGCGCATGTTGAGTCAATCGTCGTCTTCGAGAAGAAGAAAAAGAAAAAGTATTGACGGGGTTGTGAAAACGCTTGCAAGTCAATCGATTTCACGTTATAGTTCAGATGTCAGACTTCTTTGATAAACGTTAAGAAGCGGAGGAACATCAGATGATCCCACAAGAAAAAGTGAACGAGCTTGTCCATAAAGCGATTGATGCACGGTCGCGCGCCTATACTCCTTATTCGAAGTTTAATGTCGGGGCTGTCGTCATCGACGAGACCGGCAAAGAGATCTCGGGTTGCAACGTCGAGAACGCTTCGTACGGCTTGTCGATGTGTGCAGAACGGACTGCCATCTTCAAAGCGGTATCGGAAGGCAGCAAGGCAATCGAGACTGTCGTCGTCGTCGGCGACACGGACGGACCAATCTCGCCATGTGGCGCTTGCCGTCAAGTCATCGCCGAGTTTGCCAGTGACGACTTTACATTGATTCTCGCGAACATGGCCGGGGAGACGAAAGTGATGACGAAAGAAGAGATGTTGCCTTACGGCTTCTCGCCAAGCGATTTAACATAAAAATGCGGACGAATTTCGTCCGCATTTTTATTTATTGCCCTCATATTTTTTCTCGCTGACCGAGTCATCCTTCGAGTGCCGCTTTTGTTTCTCATCTTTCACTTTCTGGTTCAGCTCTTCTACCGGGATCGGGTCGACCGTTTCCATCCCTTCCTGGTCGAAGATGCTCTCCTTGTCCGTATCGACGGCATCCGGATTATCAAACGGTCGCTTGGACGTATCTTTTGACTGTTTCATCTTCATCGCCTCCTTGTCTTGACTGTTATTCCACTTCCTGAATAGGTGTAAACGCTTTAGAAAATGGGTTTCGATTTCGCAGAACAGTGGAATTATCCGTACATAGTGACTAAGGAGGGGTATTCGGATGGATAAGAAAGTATTGATGGGAATCGTACTCGGGGTAGCTGGGGCCGCGCTCGTCGCACCAAAAGTGGCGGCACTCTTGACTCAGGACCGAGATGACGATACATGGAGCAAGATGGACAAGATGGAAAGTGTCGATTCGGATAAGGATGAGGCGGAGGAAGGCCTCACTCAACTCGATTCGAACTATCGGGCCGAGTGGCAAGCGAATGGTTATCCACAGACGCACGCCGAGCGGGAACGTCTCATGAATGAATCAGATGACGCCTATAAAGGCAAAGACATATAAAAAAGACAGCCGCGGCTGTCTTTTTTATATGTCTTTGTCCGGCAAGAGCGGCAATGTGAGCGTGACGGTCGTTCCGTTGCCAACTTCTGAAGTGAAGTGCATCGAGCCGCCGTGGCGTTCCATGATGTGTTTGGCGATGGCGAGGCCGAGCCCGGTCCCGCCATCTTCGCGTGTGCGTGACTTATTGACACGGTAAAATCGCTTCGTCAATTGATCGAGATCCTCTTTCGGGATCCCCCGACCTTCGTCCCGAATCTCGGTGACGGCATTGTCGGCGGTCGCATATGTCTTCACATGGATCGATTTCCCGGCTTCGGTGTAGCGAAGGGCGTTATCGAGCAAGTTTCCAACGACTTGCTCGAGCCGGTCGTGGTCCCCAAGAATAATCAAGTCGAAATCGAGGTCCGTCTCGATTGTGACGCCTTTCGCCCCGGCAATCGGCTCGAAACGGTACAACACATCTTCGAGCACTTGCGAATAGACGACCGGTTCTTTCGTCATCGGATATGAGTCGCGTTCGAGTTGGGCCAAGTCGAGCAAGTCGTTGACGAGCCGTTGCAAGCGCTCTGTCTCATTCTCGATGATTTCGTAATATTGGTTTTTCGTTTTCTCGTCGAGCGACGGGTCTTGGAGCATTTCCGTATAGCCCCGAATATATGACAACGGTGTCCGCAATTCATGACTGACGTTCGCCAAAAATTCTTTCCGTTGCTCTTCGACGAGACCGAGTGACTCGGCCATCCGGTTCAGCGTCTCGGCGAGCTCGCCAATTTCATCGTCGTAATAAATTGGGATACGGTGCGAGAAGTCGCCTTTGGCATATACTTGCGAGGCTCGCTTCATTTGTATGAGTGGCTGAATGATCGTATCGATAATTTGCGTCCCGAAGATGAGCAAGTTCACGATCATCAAGATGAGCAAGAACGTGATCATAAGCCGAATCGGTTGGAACGGCTCACTGATTTTACTTAACTCCATATATAGGATGAGCGCATTATCGAGCTCGCCGTCCCGGATGAGCGGGAAGGCGGACATCAGGATATCCACATCCTCGGTCGGGTGTTTACGGGTGACGGAGATCGCGTAGCCGTCTTGCAGTTTGGCGAGGTCTTGTTCCCGTAAAAACGTCTTGCCTGAGCCGAGACTGTCTTCCCTGACCGACGAGAGGAACACTTTCGTCTCGGTCAGTTCGTTCGTGTACGTCATACTGTCCGAAAACGCGTCAGAGAAGCCGTCCGCCTTGTAGATGGTGACGAGCTTCTCTCCGCGGTTGATGAGCAGTTCTTCCTGCGTCTGAATATAGAACTTGTCGTATAAGTAAAACGTCATGATGATGAACACGAACGCGGAGAAGAGGCTAGCGGTCCAGATGGTGATCCAAATCCGCTTCCGGATCGTGTATTGCTTCATACGGTCGCCTCGAACTTGTAGCCGATCCCCCAGACGGTTTGAATGTAGCCACCTGCTTCACCGAGCTTGAGGCGAAGCGTCTTGATATGCGTGTCGACCGTCCGAAGGTTACCGTGGTACTCGGTGCCCCAAATTTGATCGAGCAACTGTTCACGTGAGAATACTTTCTCTTCATTCGTGATGAACAAGTAGAGCAAATCGAACTCTTTGCGGGTCAAGTTGACCGTTTTGCCTTTCACGCTGACCGCACGGCCATCGATATCGATGGACAAGACTCCGGTATCGAACGTCGCTTCTTGTTCTTTCGAGAAGTTATGCGTCCGACGAAGCGTTGCTTCGATGCGGGCAAGCAGCTCGCGCGGACTGAACGGCTTCGTGATATAGTCATCCGCGCCGATCTTCAAGCCATGGATGCGATCGAGTTCTTCTGACCGGGCCGTGAGCATGATAATCGGGACGTTCGAGAACTCGCGGATGCGCATGCACGCCGTGAGGCCGTCGAGTTCAGGCATCATCACGTCGAGCAGGACGAGGTGGAACGACTGTTCTTTCAATAAGTCGATTGCCTCGAGGCCGTTCGTGGCTGTGACGGTCTCATATCCTTCCTTCTCTAAATTCGAAACGAGTAAATCCCGCATTTGTTCTTCATCATCGGTCACTAAGACGCGAAACGTTGGTTCTGACATTGGGCATTCTCCTTTACAAAACGGTTAACGAGGCTGTGTGATAATTCCCTCATACCTCTATCATACCTATCTCTCCGAATTAGAACAGAAATATTCATTGCCGTAAAGTTGTCCTCATGAAATCCACACAAAAACGCCACAAAAAAGCCAATTCTTTGTCAGAATTGGCTTACGCTTCGAGCTGTGCTTCATAGGTATGGTCGAATTCAGGCGCATGGAGTGAGTGCAAGTAGAGTTGGAAACTCGACTTCGACACTTCATACAAGACATATTCGACGTCCCCTTGGTTGATTTCAGTCAATAGTTCAGACCGGATCTCGTTAGCGCAGAAAGCGTACGGTAGTTTCTCAGCCGCCGCGATCGAACGCTCATTCGATTGACGGATTTTTAAAAATACACTTTCTATGTCAAGCTCGAAGAAAAGTTCAGAGAAGAACGCTTCTTTCGCGACTTGATTGTAACCTTTGCCGTGATACGGTTTGCCAAGCCACGTCCCGAGGAATCCATAGCCCGATTCCACATCGAACAAGCTGATCGTCCCAATCGGGGTACCGAACTCGTTCGTGATGGTACGTGAGATGATGTTTCCTTGCTCTTCTAGCTCGATGATTTGCTTCGTGCTAAATAAAAACTCGTCAAAGTGGACCGTCTTTTGACGGACATACGGAAAGACATCTGGGTGTTGCATCAGTTCGAACAACTCCGCGCAGTCGGTAAGCTCACGAAATTTGAGCACCTTTACATTCCTCCTCCTATTTCAGACCGCTGAAGAATAGTTGTAACGAAAGCATACTTCTGGCTTCGTTGTTCGAACTTGCCTTGGCTGCTCCCTTTTATGAAGTTACAAGATTATTTTATATAGTTTTTTTGAAAAAGCAAGTAAATAAAATGCAACTTCACAAAAAAATAATAAGAGCGCTTTCACGACTGGCCTCACTCACATCTCATGATGTGTTTTCGATCGGCTCGTCGAGTAAACGATGTGGCCATCGACGATGGTCATAATCGGCTTTGACATGTAGTCGAGCGGGAAGTGACTCCAAAGGACAAGGTCGGCATCTTTGCCGATTTCGAGCGAGCCGATGCGGTCGTCTACTCCAAGCGATTCGGCCGGATGGATCGTGATGGCGCGGAGTGCGACGTCGACCGGAAGTCCTTCGCGGGCAGCAAGACCGGCGCAAAGATTTAAATATTGAACGGGCGTATAAGGATGGTCCGTCGTGATCGAGACGATCATATCGTGTTCATGTAAAATTCGGTACGTCTCCCATGTTTTGTTCTGGAGCTCAATTTTCGATTTACGTGTGAACGTCGGACCGACGGTGACATGTTTGATACCGAGTTCGCGTAACTTTTCAGCGACGAGATGTCCTTCCGTACAGTGCTCGATCCGATAATCGAGGTCGAACTCTTGCGCGAAGCGGACGACCGATAAAATATCGTCGGCGCGGTGGGCGTGGACCCGGATTGGCATCTTGCGGTCGAGGGCGAGTTGAATCATCTGGCTGCCGAACGTGCCGATCGTCTTCGTCGAGTCGACGGTCCGGAACGCTTCACGCAATAATCCCATGATCCCCATGCGGGTCAACTCACCGGATCTCCCCATACTGTGGACACGCTTCGGGTTCTCCCCGAGGGCGAGCTTGAGACCGGCATAACGCCGAAGTACCATGTCCTCGATGAAGCGGCCGTGCGTTTTAATGACACTCGTCACCCCGCCGATGACGTTCATACTGCCGGGCATGACTTGAACGGCAGTGACTCCGGCCATGAGCGCCTCTTGAAACCCTTCATCGAGCGGATAGACGCCGTCGATGGCCCGAGCGTGCGGCGTCATCGCCTCGACGGTCTCGTTTGCATCGTTCCCGACTGAACCTGTCCCTTCGTCATACAGTCCGAGGTGGGTATGGGCATCGATAAACCCTGGGAATAAGAAGTTGCCTTCGGCTTCGATGACCGTTTCTCCGTCGAGCGGGTCCAGTAAGTCTGCCATCTCGATGATTTTGCCGTCTTTGACGCGCAAATCTCCGTAAAAATGTGGGGCGGTGATCGGATAAATGTGGGCGTTACGAATTAACAAATTACTCACGTGCTAGCTCCTTTCAAATCAAATGAAGTAGTTGTTTCAAAGCGGGTTCTAACGTTTCGTAACGGAAGCGGAAACCGTGATTGAGTGCTTTCGTCGGGACGACTTTCGCCCCTTCAAGGACGATGACACTCTTCTCTCCGAGCGCGAGCTTGAGGAGCGGTGCTGGGGCAGGTGCCCAATGCGGGCGATGCATCACACGTCCGAGCGTTTTTCCAAACTCATTCATCGTGACAGGCGTCGGTGCCGTGCCGTTGACGGGGCCTTCGATGGAAGTCGTCTCGATGATATGGACAAACAGGCGAACGAGGTCGTCCAAATGAATCCATGGTACCCATTGCTGTCCTGAGCCGAGCCGTCCTCCGACACCGAGCGTGTACGGCAGTTTCATGAGCGGGAAGGCACCGCCGTCATTCGATAAGACAACACCGGTCCGCATCGTGACGAGGCGAATTCCCATGTCTTTGATCGGGGCCGCCTCTTTCTCCCACAACACACAGACGTTTCCTAAGAAGTTGGTCCGGTCCGGGAGTGGGGTCGCTTCGGAATACGTGATGGAACGGTCTTCCCCGTAAATCCCGATGGCGGATCCGCTGATGACGACGCTCGGCTTGCGTTTCATATTTTTAATGATCCGAACGACTTCTTTCGTCCCGTCGATTCGGCTTTGAAGAATGGCTTGTTTCTGTTTATGTGTCCAGCGTCCATCGTTGATGGAGGCGCCAGCCAAATGGATGAAGGCGTCGACGTCTTGCAACTCGGACTCAGGATGGCTGTCAGGCGTCAACCATTCAACGAACGAGATCCCTCCTTGTCGTGGGCGCGGGCGGCGCGTCAATACGACGACTTGATGTCCGACCTCGGCGAGCGCGCGGACGAGCGGGCGACCGATTAGTCCGGTTCCGCCGGTGATTGCAATTTTCATAAGTCTCCCTCCAGTATATTGAAGCGATTTCAAAACGGGTATGAGTTCCATAAAGAAAGCGGACCGTTCGTATTGTGAATACCCTTTCTTCTAACTTATCAAAAATCCTGCTCGAAAGGGGAACGTGATATGTTAGAAGCAGGAAATGGAGGGATTTCGTGAAAATTGCCAAGTTTACGACCCAGAAGAAAAATAAAGACCGGCTCAACGTGTACGTCGAGAAGGACGGGCGTGAGGAGTTTGCGTTCGCCATCGACCTCGACGTCTTCATCAAATATGAATTGACGAAAGGGATGGAGCTCGAAGACGACTTCGTCCGTGACGTCCTTCAAGCCGAAGAAGAACAAAAAGCATATAAAGCGGCCGTCAATTATTTATCGTACCGAATGCGTGCCGTTTCAGAGGTGCGTGACTACCTCGTGAAGAAAGAGATAGATGAGGCAGCCATCAAGCGCGTCATCGAGCGATTAATCGAACAGCGCTACTTGAACGATGCTGAATTTGCCAAAGCCTACACCCAGACGAAGTTCAATACGAGTCCGAGCGGACCGGTCAAAATTAAACGAGAACTCACCCAGCTCCGAATCGACGCGGACATCATTGAAGAAGTCATCGGCGCAATTTCGCACGAAGACCAGCTTGAAAAGGCCGGAAAATTCGTAAATAGGAAACAAATGGAAACAAATCGCCGTTCTGCCACAGAAGTGCAACAAAGAATTCAACAAACCCTAATGCAAAGGGGATTTACGTTTGATATCATTTCAGAGGCGATTCTCACGTTTTGGGAGAACGAGGATGAGGACGTTGAACTTTCGGCTTGTTTGACACAGGCGGAAAAATTAAATCGGAAGTTCAGTGGATATGCCCCATATGAGCGGAAACAGCGGATGAAGATGCAGCTTCGACGCAAAGGTTTTCCATATGAGGTGATTGATCGGGCTTTAGATCGACTCGCTGAACAAGAGTCATAACGGGAGATTCATTTACGGTAGGGGAAAAATCTGAAAAGGTGGGTCTACATTGACGATTTTTGAATGGATTACAGCACTCATGCCGATTGTGGCAGTGCTCGTATTATTGGTCATTATGCGTTTACCGGCGTCGGTCGCGATGCCGCTCTCGCTCGTATTGACGGCAGGACTGGCGTTCTTCGTCTGGCAACTCGATGCGACACGGATTATGGCGGCGACGTTACAAGGACTCGTGATCGCCGTCACGACGGTCTGGATTGTGTACGGTGCGATTGGGATGATGAATACGATGAAAGAGGGCGGCGGTATGAACGCGATTCGCTCTGGATTCGTTAACATCACACCGGATCCCCGGATTCAAGTGCTCATTGTCGGCTGGTTGTTCGTCTCATTCATCGAAGGTGCTTCGGGCTTCGGGACACCAGCTACGGTTGCGGCGCCCCTTTTGATCGCCCTCGGCTTCCCGCCGATTGCAGCGGTCGTCATCGCTTTATCGGCCGACGTCTCGGCGGTCACGTTCGGTGCGGTCGGCACACCAGCTTTAATCGGAATTGGGAACGGGCTGTCGCTTGACGTCAATCAACCGGAAACGATCGAGTTTTTGACAAGCGTCGTCTTACAGACGGTACTCATCGACATGTTCGTCGGTTTGTTGATTCCGTTTATCTTGATTTTGATGCTGACTCGATTCTTCAGCAAAGAGAAGTCAATCAAGCCGGCGCTCGAAGTGTTCCCGATTGCCATTATCGCAGCACTCGTTTACAGTATCCCGGCCTACATTTGGACACTCATCCTCGGATTTGAATTCGGGGGCATGCTCGGCGGGTTGACGGGTCTCGTCATCCTCGTCACAATGGCACGCAAAGGGATCCTCATGCCAAAACGGGTGTGGACGTTCGACGGTTATGCCGATGAGATCGAGCAGCCGCTTGAGAAGCCGTCTGTCGGTAAAGGCAAACGTGAACTTCCGCAGTGGAAGGCGTGGGCGCCATATTTGATTTTGACGATTTTCCTCGTGTTGACACGGACCGTGCCATTCTTGAATGAATTGGCACGTAGCGTCCGCATTGACTTGCCAAACATCATCGGGGTCGAAGGAATCTCGACGTCGTGGGAACCGTTCTATTCGCCAGGGTTCATGTTCATCTTGACGATGATTGCGACATTCTTCCTCCACAACATGAGTTGGTCACAAGTGACTTCGGTCTTTAAAGCGACGACGCTCGGTGTCGTCGGGACGGCCATCACGCTCGCTGCGTCAGTGCCGATGGTTCGAATCTTCATTCACTCAGAAAATGGTGGAGCTGGCCTGGCTTCGATGCCGGTCGAACTCGCCACGGCTGCAGCCGATACGTTCGGCGGTGTCTGGCCGCTCGTCGCACCATGGATTGGGGCGCTCGGCGCCTTCGTTTCCGGATCGGCCACGTTCTCAAACATGATGTTCTCAAGTTTGACGACGAATGTTGCCGAATCCGTTGGTTTGAACGAGACGCTCGCGTTATCGATGCAGATGGCAGGAGCCAACGCCGGTAACATGATTTGTGTCTTGAACGTCGTCGCGGTCGCCTCGGTCGCAGGTCTTCTTGGGAAAGAAGGAACGATCATCCGCTATACGCTCATGCCGATGATTTACTACGTGACGGCGACCGGTCTTGTCGGTTTAATGCTCGCTGCATTCTTCTTGTAAAAAGTTACAAATTATTTACGACAATAATATTGACAATTTTCTGAACAGTCTGCTAAGGTTTTAGTAGATTTTCAAACTATGAACAGAGAGGAGCCAGCATGATGAAGTACATCCCAACACTACAACGCACACACACAACATCATATGGCTACTCGTATTTGACTGCGTAATTTGGCAGCTGGATAGGGGTAGTGTCCTTTCCCTGACCATGCAAAAGACTGAAGACTCAGAAGCGTACTTCATCCGATTGGTTGCACAATCAGGTGACGTGCGCTTTTTTTGCGTGCGCGGAAAGGACGGAAGGGGGAATCAGTCATGAAACTGATTAAACAATTAGATTGGTTTATTAAAAGACAGAAGCGGACGTATATCGTCGCCATCATCCTGCTCATCATCACCGGCGTCGTCGATATGCTGCCGCCATGGATTATCGGGCAGGCGATTGACGCCATCCGCGAAGGGAGCTTGACGACGGAACGTCTCGTCATGATCGTCGGATCATTGCTCAGTATCATGGTTTTATCATACGTCCTTTCGTATGTATGGATCGCCCGTCTGTTTGGGACGGCGTTCCTGCTCGAGAAAAAATTGCGGGCCCGTTTCTTCGGCCACTTGCTCCGGCAGACACCGCGCTTCTATCAACAGCACCGCACCGGGGATTTGATGGCGCTCGCGACGAACGATTTGAAAGCGGTGGAACGGACGGCCGGGTTCGGCGTCATGACGCTCGTCGACTCGTTCAATATGACGCTCATCGCCCTCACAATCATGGGCGTGTTCATCGATTGGAAGTTGACGCTCGCGGCACTCCTACCGATGCCGCTCCTCGCCTGGTCGATGAATAAGCTCGGACGCCAAATCCATGCTCGCTTCACAGCGGCACAGGACGCGTTCGGCGTGATGAACGACCAAGTCGTCGAATCGATTTCAGGCCTTCGGGTCGTCCGTTCGTTCGTCCAAGAAGAGGCGGACACGAAGAAATTCGACAC
Organism: Exiguobacterium mexicanum; assembly: GCF_005960665.1. Lineage (GTDB taxonomy): Bacteria > Bacillota > Bacilli > Exiguobacteriales > Exiguobacteriaceae > Exiguobacterium > Exiguobacterium mexicanum_A. The sequence goes on along the minus strand of NZ_CP040676.1, from coordinate 2,105,550 downwards.
GATCACCGACGACGTGATGGCGAAAAACATGCACGTCGCGAAAATCGACGTCTTGTTCGAACCGGTCATTAAACTGCTTGTCGGCTTGAGCTATTTGATCGGTTTGTCGTTCGGCACGTATCTCGTGTTCACGAACGACATCACACTCGGACAGCTCGTCTCGTTCAACATCTATCTCGGGATGCTCATTTGGCCGATGTACGCGTTCGGAGAACTGATTAACGTCGTGCAACGGGGAACGGCCAGCCTCGAACGAATCGAGGCGACGATGAACGAGACACCGGACGTCGTCTCGACCGGTACGGTCGACATCGATGTCCCGGAGAAAATCACGTTCAAGTCCTTGTCGTTCCAATATCCAGGGGCGACCCGTGCCTCGCTCGAAGACATCGTCTTGCACGTGTCACGTGGGGAGACGATTGGGGTCGTCGGACCGACCGGGGCCGGCAAAACGACGCTATTGCGTCAATTGCTCCGAGAATATCCGATTGACGACTCGCTACTCGTTAACGGGGTCCCGATTCACGACATCAAACTCGATACGGTACGCGGTTGGAGCGGTTACGTCTCGCAAGAACACTTGCTGTTCTCGAAGACGGTCCGCGACAACATCTTGTTCGGCTCAAACGATGTGACGGAACAAGACCTTGAAACGGCGATTCGACTTGCGGCGTTCGATACCGATATCGAGCATTTAGAGAACGGTCTCGACACGGTCGTCGGGGAACAAGGGGTCATGCTCTCGGGTGGCCAGAAACAACGGCTCTCGATTGCCCGCGCTCTCTTGAAAGACCCAGAGATCCTCTTGCTCGACGATTCGCTTTCAGCGGTCGACGCCAAGACGGAAGCGCGCATCATCGATTCGGTCCGGACGAGCCGGGCCGAACAGACGACGTTCATCGTCGCGCACCGCCTGTCCGCTGTCGCCCACGCCGACCAGATTATCGTGTTACAAGACGGTCGTGTCACAGAGCGGGGCACGCACGACCAACTGATGGAACGACGCGGTTGGTATTATGAACAATACGTTCGACAAGGAGAGTCGGAGTAATCCGGGAAAGGGGGAATCTCTCATGATCGATCAATACGAATTAGATCCAGTCCGCAGGAAAAAAACGATCCGTTCACTCGTCGGCTATGCCAAACAAGTGAGACACTCGATTTTCCTCGGTTTGACCTTACTATTTTTAGCGGTCGGGGCCGAACTAGCCGGACCGTATATCGCCAAAATTATCATCGACGACCATATCGTCGCCATCGAGCGCGATTGGGTTCAAGTCGAGTCAGGCGGGAGTGTCGACTTTGACGGCAACTCCTATGAAAAAGAGACACGGCTCGACGGAGAGACCGTCGTCCGACCTGTCTCGATCGTTCAGACGACGGACGGATACTATCTCGTCCCAGACGCTGTCATGAGTGGTGGGGTACGTGAAGTCGAAGACGGCGTCCTCACCATCACACGGAGCGAGGAATCAGCGACGTACGACAATATCGTGCCGCTCTCCTCGACCGATGTGTTTCAATTTTATGAGACGGATCTTCAGGCCGTGCTTATGTTATCTGCCTTGTACGTCGTCTTGCTTCTTATCGCGGCCGGTTTGAACTGGGGGCAACAGATGCTCCTCCAGCGGTCGGCCCATAAGATTGTCAAGACGATGCGACTCGACGTCATGCGGCATTTGCAGACGATTCCGGTCCGCTACTTTGACCAGACACCGATCGGGAAAATCGTCAGCCGCGTCACGAATGACACTGAGACGATTCGCGACCTATATTTAGGCGTGCTCGCACGCGTCTTCCAAAGCGTCGTCATGATGATTGGTGTCCTGATCGCCATGTTCTTCTTGGACGTGCGCCTCGGTCTCGTCTCGCTCATCATCATCCCGGTCGTCATCGTCTGGATTAAGCTGTTCCAACGCCTGTCGACCCGAAACAACTTTCGTGTCCGTGCCCTCGTCGCGGATATGAACGCCCAATTGAATGAGAGCATCCAGACGATGCCGATCATTCAGTCGTACGTCAAAGAAGATCTCGTCTATGACGAGTTCAACGAGAAAAACAGCGACAACTTCCAAACGAGACGGAAACTGCTCAAACTGGATGCGCTCATGTCGCACAACTTGGTCAACTTCTTCCGCAACATGGCGCTCGCCTTACTCATCTGGGTCGTCGGTGCGCAGACGCTTGGAACGGGCAGCGTGCTCACGCTCGGGATTTTATACGCCTATATCGATTACGTGTCACGGATCTTTGAGCCGGTCACACAAATCATGAACCAACTGTCCCCGCTCCAACAAGCGCTCGTCTCGGCAGACCGGATGTTCCAGTTGCTCGATGAGAAAGGGGAAGACGTGTCCACGGAACGGATTGCACGCTTTAAAGGCGAGGTCGCCTTCGAGGACGTGTCGTTCAGCTATGAGGCCGGGAAACCGGTGCTTCAACACATCGATATCCATGCGGAACCGGGTGAGACGGTGGCGCTCGTCGGTCATACGGGCAGCGGCAAGAGTTCGATCATGAACCTGCTCATGCGTTTTTATGACCCGTCAGAAGGAACGCTCAACATTGATGGCATGGACGTGACGAAACTGCCGACGCAAGCCGTCCGTGCCCATCTCGGTATCGTGCTCCAAGACCCGTTCTTGTTCACGGGCTCGATTCGAACGAACGTGACGCTCGGTGACGAGACGATCTCGGACGACCGGATTTGGCAAGCGTTGACGGCGGTCGGAGCCGATCGATTCGTCAAACAGTTGCCACACGGAATAGACGAGCCGGTCATCGAACGCGGCGCCTCGCTCTCGAGCGGAGAGCGCCAGTTGATCAGTTTCGCCCGTGCCCTCGTCTTCGACCCAGCCATCCTTGTCTTAGATGAGGCGACGGCAAGTGTCGATTCGGAGACTGAAGCGCTCATCCAAGACGCGCTCAAGACGCTCACATACGGGCGGACGACGTTCGTCATCGCGCACCGTCTCTCGACGATACGGGAAGCGGACCAAATCCTCGTCCTCGATCACGGTCACATCATCGAGCGAGGCAACCATCAATCACTCATCGCTGATGGCGGGGTCTACGCCCGGATGCATGAGTTGCAAAGTAAACAACAAGCCATCAGTTGAGGAGGTCTTATGGAGATTATCGGAAAGCATAACCGGGCCAAAGTGTTCAATGAACGGATTGACGATACGACGCGGGCCCAAATCCAAACACTTGTCGATCAACCGTTCACGCGAGGCGCCTCGATTCGAATCATGCCGGACATGCATGCCGGCAAAGGATCGGTCGTCGGGACGACGATGACGATTCACGACAAGGTCGTGCCGAACCTCGTCGGCGTCGACCTTGGGTGTGGCATGCTCTGTACGGAAATCAAGGTAAAGCGCATCGACTTTCAACGGCTCGACGACGTCATCCGCCAATTTGTACCGAGCGGGATGAACATCCGGGATACAGCACACTCTTACGCGTCTGAGCTCCCGCTCGAGGATGTGCGGGCGCCGTATAAGCTCGACCGGGCCCTCCGCTCGGTCGGCACGCTCGGTTCGGGCAATCATTTCATCGAAGTGAACCGGGACGAAGCCGGACGCACGTTTCTCGTCATCCACTCCGGCTCACGCCACCTCGGTGTCCAAATCGCTGACCATTATCAACAGTTGGCGGTCGAGCACATGATGAAGACGGTCGACATTCGAGACGAGATTGAACGGATGAAGGCAACGGGGCGGCAGCAAGACATCTCGGCCTATCTCGAGACGGAGCGCGAGGCACGGAAACGTTTCCGCGACCTCGCCTACGTCGAAGGGGAAGCGATGGAAGACTACATGCACGACGTGCGCATCGCACAGCAATATGCGGCCGCCAACCGTCTCGCCATGACCGACGTCATCGTCGAGGCGATGAACTGGAACGTCGTCGACCAATTCGATACGGTCCACAATTATATCGATCACGACGCGATGATGCTTCGGAAAGGGGCCATCTCGGCGCGGAACGGGGAGCGGGTCATCATCCCGATGAACATGCGCGACGGCTCGCTCATCTGTACCGGGAAAGGCAACCCGGATTGGAACTACTCGGGTCCACATGGCGCCGGTCGGGTCATGTCACGCTCGGCAGCGCGGAAACGGGTTGACTTCAAAGAGTTCAAACGATCAATGGAAGGGGTTTGGTCGAGCTCGGTCCGGCCGTCGACGATTGACGAATCACCGTTCGTCTATAAGTCGATGAAGGAAATCGTCCGCTATATCGAACCGGCCGTCACGATTGATCAAGTCATCAAACCACTGTATAACTTCAAGGCAAACTGAAAGGGCGAATTCAGTTTCGCCTTTTTCTTTTCCGCGAAAAATCTGATACGCTACAAGAGAGGTGAGCGAAATGGAAAAACGATTGAGTGATTTATCAAAATATGAACTCGAACAAGAGATTCGGGCGCTCCATGAACGGAAGCGGAAAGCCGAGCAGATGGGCATGGTCAGTGAGATTGAGGTCGTCTTGCGACGAATCGCGATTGCCGAGAGCTACTTGATTGACCCGAACTCGTTCAAGCCGGGAGCGACGTATATCGTCAACTATAATGACCGTCCATTCCGATTGAAGTTTGTGAACGGCGTCATGGGTTGGGGGACATTCGAAGGCGAGACGGCTGAGCATGCGATTCCGCTCTCGGAGCTGTCGGAGGTGAACGCATGAACCGGACCGAACAATACGAGCGCTTGGCTCACATCTTAAAACAGAAGAACGATGTCTTGAGCGAGCTCGAGGCGTTGACGTGGGTCGAAGTGCTGTGGGAGGATTTTGAGACGACGCTCGCCCGGGCCGGAGAACCATATCCGGGAGAAGCAAAATCGTTCCAGTATGTCGTACAACAGATTGATGCGTACGGACCGCAACTCCACTTGTTTCAAACGAAAAATGAGAAGTTTAAGCACTTGATGTCCAAGCGCGACCTTCATTGAAAAATCACGCCATAATTGGCGTGATTTTTTGCTTGCAAACAACTCACAATCCGTTATAATAAAGGTCGCTATTAGTTCGTTTCATAGTTAAGTATTTATAAACTTTCTTTAGTTGGAATCATCTTTCACTAAACTTGAGACGAGGCCGAAAGGAGGGAATGTGACTTGGACGTCGGTCAAAAAATCAAACGGCTCCGCGTCAAGAAAGGCTTGACGCAAGAAGAGCTGGCCGAACGCACGGATTTGAGTAAAGGGTATATCTCTCAAATCGAGCGTGATTTGAGTTCACCTTCGCTTGAGACATTATTCGACTTGTTAGAAGTACTAGGTTGCTCACCGAAAGAATTTTTCGATGAAGAGATCTTTCAAAAGGTAAGTTATAGCGAAGACGACCGGACCGTGTATGTGGATGAGGAACGAAAATACCGGACCGAATGGCTCATCCCGGAATCGAACGAAAAAGAGATGGAACCGATTTTGCTGACCTTCTCCAAACATGGGGAATTCAAACGCTATGAGCCTTCCCGTTCCGAGACGTTCGTCTACGTCCTGTCAGGGCGGGTCGCCCTCAAGCTCGGCCATCACACGTATTTCGCCAAAGCGGGAGAAACATTATATTACGTCGCTTCGGATTCACATCAGCTCGTCAACGACTGTGATGGCGAGAGTGAATGTTTGATTGTCGCGACCCATTCATATTTATAAGGGAGGAACCGAAATGAACCCAGAAACGATTATCCGCTTTGACAACGTGTCGAAGCGTTACGATGACACCGTCGTCTTGGAAAACATTAGCTTTGAGATTGAACGAGGGAAGTTCTATACGTTGCTCGGACCGTCTGGATGTGGGAAGACGACGATTTTACGTCTGATCGCAGGTTTCACGGATGCGACAGAAGGCGACATCCAGTTCAACGGGAAGCGCATTAACGACGTCCCAGCGAACAAACGTCAAGTGAACACTGTGTTTCAAGACTATGCGCTCTTCCCGCACTTGAACGTGTTCGAGAATGTCGCATTCGGTCTGCGCATCAAAAAGATGAAAGAAGCGGACGTGAAGACGAAAGTCGAACAAGCGCTCAAATTCGTTAACTTGAAAGGGTACGAGTCACGTGAAATCGATGAGATGTCAGGCGGGCAACGACAGCGTGTCGCCATCGCCCGTGCCATCGTCAACGAACCGGAAGTCATCTTGCTCGATGAGCCGCTCTCGGCGCTCGATTTGAAGCTCCGGACGGAGATGCAATATGAGCTTCGTGAATTGCAACAGCGTCTCGGCATCACGTTCATCTTTGTCACGCACGACCAAGAAGAAGCGCTCGCCATGTCGGATGAGATTTTCGTCATGAATAACGGAAAGATCGTCCAAAGCGGGACACCGACCGACATTTACGACGAGCCGATCAACCGTTTCGTCGCTGATTTTATCGGAGAGTCGAATATCGTCCCGGGCGTCATGCCAGAAGATAACATTGTCACGTTCGCCGGGAAGACGTTCGATTGTGTCGACCAAGGGTTTGATCGCAATGAAAAAGTCGAAGTCATCATCCGTCCGGAAGATTTGGAGATGACGTCGGTCGACTCGGCGAAACTCGTCGTCGACGTCGATTCGCAACTGTTCCGCGGCGTCCACTATGAGATTTGCTGCTATGACCAAGAAGGGAACGAATGGCTCGTCCATTCAACGAAAAAATCGGTCGTCGGCTCAAAAATCGGCCTCACGTTCGATGACGAGGCGATTCACGTCATGCGCTTAGGGGAGACGGAGGAAGAGTTCGACCGTCGTCTCGAGTCCTATGAGGAGGTCGCTCATGAATCAAACTAGTCAAACCGCGAAGACGGTCTATTTGACGACCTATTGGTTATGGATCGCGCTGTTCGTCATCGCGCCGCTCCTGCTCGTCGTCTATTACTCGTTTTTTGATATCGAAGGGAACTTGAGTTTAGAGAACTATCAGATGTTCTTCACGTCGACGTATTTGACGATGACGTTGTCTTCCTTCTGGTATGCGTTCTTGATCACGTTCTTCTCGCTGTTGATCGGGTATCCGACCGCCTATTTATTGACGAAGACAAAGCATAAGCAACTTTGGCTTTTGCTCATCATTTTGCCATCATGGATCAACTTATTGCTTAAAGCCTATGCATTCCTCGGCATCTTCGGGACGTATGGCATCACGAACCAATTTTTAGAGGCGATTGGCATCGGGACACAACAGATTTTGTTCACGGACTTTAGTTTCGTGTTCGTGTCGGTCTATATCTTCATCCCATTCATGATCTTGCCGATTTATAACGCCATTGAAAAGCTCCCGCCGTCGCTCGTCTATGCGTCGCGTGACCTCGGGGCCTCGAACTGGACGACGTTCCGCCGGGTCATCTTCCCGCTCACGCTCGACGGCGTGAAGTCAGGGATTCAAATCGTCTTTATCCCGGCATTGTCACTGTTCATGATCACCCGACTCATCGCTGGGAACCGAGTCATCACGCTCGGGACGGCGATTGAACAACAATTCCTCGTCACGCAAAATTGGGGCATGGGCTCGACGATTGCCGTGTTCTTGATTTTGGCGATGGTCCTCGTCATGGTCATCACGCGTGACTGGGGCGCGAAAGGAGCGGTGCGTCGATGAAACCGAAAAAATTTAAATTAGCCAACCTCTATTTGATGGCGGTGTTCTTCATCCTCTACGCACCGATTCTCTATTTGGTCGTCTACTCGTTCAACAGTGGCGGGACGATGAGCAATTTTGAAGGCTTCACGCTCGACTGGTACAAGTCGCTCTTTACCGACACACGCCTGCTCGTCATCGTCTTGAACACGATCGTCATCGCTCTGCTGTCGGCGACGATCTCGACCGTGCTCGGCGTCATCGGCGCGCTCGCCATCTATACGGCGCGGCAACGCTTCACGAAGACGTCGCTCTTGTCGCTCAACAACGTGTTGATCGTCAGTCCGGACGTCATCATCGGGGCCTCGTTCCTCATCCTGTTCACGATGCTCGGGATTCAGCTCGGTTTCTACTCGGTGCTATTGGCGCACATCGCCTTCTCGGTGCCGATCGTCGTCATCTTGGTCTTGCCGAAGCTGCAAGAGATGAGCCCGACGCTCATCGATGCGTCGCGTGACCTCGGCGCGAGCACGTGGGACGTGTTGACGAAAGTCATCTTGCCGTATATCACACCGGGCATCTTCGCCGGGTTCTTCACGGCGCTCACGTATTCGCTCGATGACTTTGCCGTCACGTTCTTCGTGACCGGCAACGGCTTTACGACACTTGCCGTCGAAGTTTACTCACGGGCTCGCCAAGGTATCTCGCTCGAAATTAACGCCTTGTCAGCCATCTTGTTCTTGTTCACACTCATTCTCGTCCTTGGGTATTATGTACTTGCCCAACGCGGTGGTAAAGCGAAGGAGGTAAGACGATGAAAAAATTGGTCATCATGTTGACGGTGCCGGTCCTCGTCAGTGCCGCTCTTTTGCTCTGGGTGTATCAAATCAATATGGCGCAAGGGTTTGGCGGCGATAACACGCTCGTCGTCTACAACTGGGGTGATTATATCGATGAAGACTTGATTGGAGAGTTCGAGGAAGAGACGGGCTTGAAGGTCATTTATCAGACATTCGACTCGAACGAGGCGATGCTCACGAAAATCGAGCAAGGCGGTACGGCGTTCGACATTGCGGTCCCGTCGGATTACGCCATCAGTAAAATGATCGAAGAGGACCTGCTCTTGCCGATCGATTATGACAAGCTCGAGAACTTCGATAACATTGACCCACGTTTCCTCGACAAGTCGTTCGATCCGGGTAACACGTACTCGGTCCCTTACTTCTGGGGAACGGTCGGTATCGTGTACAACCCTGAGCTCGTCGACGGTGAGATTACGTCATGGAACGACCTATGGGACATGCCGCTCGAGAATGACATCTTGCTCGCAGACGGGACTCGTGAGGTGATGGGCTTCGGTCTGAACTCGCTCGGTTACTCGCTCAACACGACGGACAAAGACGAGTTGCTCGAGGCGGAGAAAAAGCTCGAGACGCTCTGGCCGAACATCAAAGCGATCGTCGGCGATGAAATCAAGATGCTCATGGCCAATCGCGAAGCGGCCGCGGCCGTCGTCTGGTCAGGTGACGCCTCCGAAATCATGTACGAGAACGAAGAGTTGACGTACGTGATCCCGGAAGAAGGGACGAATCTCTGGTTCGACAACCTCGTCATCCCGAACACATCGAAAAACGTCGAAGGCGCGCACCAGTTCATCGACTTCATGCTTGACGCGGAAATCGCGGCCCGCAATACCGACTATGTCGGCTATTCGACACCGAACGAAGCGGCACTTGAATTCTTAGATGAAGAAGTGACGTCAGACGAACGTTTTTATCCGTCAAAAGACGTGACAGATGAGCTCGAAGTGTATGAGAATTTAGGCAAACGCATGAACGCGTACTACAACGAACTCTACTTGCGCTTTAAAATGCAAAGTAAATAAAAGGAGTCCCGCTCACCGTGAGCGGGACTTTTTGTGTCGCCTGAGGCGGGAATATTAGCCGATGGGGGATTTTGTCTGTTGAATGGCATCGATGTGTGCTGCCTTGACTTCATCGCTAACGTGCATATAGGGACGAAGTTGTTCGTATAAGTTGATTCGTTCGGCCGCCGACAATCGAGGCTCAACAGAGTCCGTCATTTGTTTGGCCCATGCTTTTCGATTCAACACCGGAACGCTCGACGACTCAACTCGTTTTAATGTGGAACGGTCACTGAAGACAATCCACGATTGCAAACAACTGCGGTCGAGACCGAGCAGTTGTTCGATCGCCCGCATATGGAGCTCGTTTTGTTTAACTAAACTTGGCGAGAATTCCCCCACCTCTAAGCGTCTCGGGCGAAGCCCGGCGTAGGTGGGAGATGAATCGCCTGCTTGCGAACCCTTTGGATGTTCCTGTGACAAATACAACGAACAAAAGTTCGTGATTCCGTCAGATTTCCTCGCCCCCTCCGCGGGTATCGGAATGGGACGAGAGTCATCCGACCATATGGAGAAGGAGGGAAAGACGTGCTGAAAGGCTACAAATATCGGCTCCACCCCACGCCGGCACAGGCCGAGTTCCTGGTCAAGACGATCGGCTGCGCCCGCTTCGTCTACAACAAATTGCTCGAGGACCGCATCAAGATCCACGAGGAGGCGAAGGCGGGCGGCGGGCCGAAACGGAAGCCGCCGACACCGGCCTCCTACAAGCCGCTGTTCCCGTTCCTGTGCGAGGCGGACAGCCTCGCGCTCGCGAACGCGAAGCTGCACCTCGACGCGGCGTTCGCGAAGTTCTTCGCCGGGACGGCCGGCTTCCCGGTGTTCAAGTCGAGACGGAAATCGCGCGCGTCCTACACGACGAACAACCAGCACGGCACGATCCGCATCGAGGCGGGAAAAGTCCGGCTCCCGAAGGTCGGGTTCATCCGGTTCACACAGCACCGCGGCTTCGACGGCGAGATCCGCTCGGCGACCGTGTCGATGACGAGAACGGGCAAATTCTTCGTGTCGCTCCTCGTCGAGCAGGACGACGAGCCGTGGGTCCCGGCAGAGCACACGGTCGGGATCGACCTCGGACTCGTGCACTTCGCCACCATGACGAACGACGATCTCGTCATGGAGAAGATCGCGAACCCGCGCAACCTGCGAAAGGCCGAGGCACGGCTCAAATGGGCGCAACGCGCGCTCTCCCGCAAGAAGCCCGGCAGCAGGAACCGCGAGAAGGCCCGGCTCCTCCTCGCGAAGAAGCATGAGCAGGTCAGGAACCGCCGGCACGACTTCCTCCACAAGCTGTCGCGACGCATCGTCGACGAGAACCAAGTCGTCGTGGTCGAGACGCTGAGACCGAGGGAGATGATGCAGGACCGCCGCCTGGCAAAAGCGATCGGGGACGCCGGGTGGGGCGAGTTCGTCCGCCAACTCGAATATAAATGTAAGTTCTATGGGCGGACGCTGATCAAGGCCGACCCGTGGTTCGCCTCGACCCAGGTCTGTTCGGCCTGCGGCGAGAACGGCGGCAGGAAGGGCCTGCATATCCGGGAGTGGACATGCGGCGCATGCGGCGCGCACCACGACCGCGACGTCAACGCGAGCCTCAACCTGTTGCGCCTCGCCGAGGATATCATGTCTTCAGGGCAGGGACTGCCCGACGAGCTTGGTCAATAATCGTAGCTAGTAAAAGTACGGTCTTCCCAAGAAACTCCCACTTCAGGCTGCGAAGCAAGCAAGTGGTGAGTAGTTCACAGTGAACTTTCGTGCCTGTCGAGTTTGGGACTTCATAAATCATGGTAGTTCCTCCCTTTTCCGAAAAGTATAGGGATTCTATGTATGCGCTTACATTTTACTGTAAGTCCACAGCTTCCTTTTTTCATCGTAACGGGTCGGTATGATAAAAGTCAAAATTTTTAGACAATAATTTGTCACATTTATTAAGATATGTTTTGAAGTCAAGATTTGTGGTAAACATCAATTAGCATCAATTTTAAATCGAAGGAGTGGACGTATTCATGGCAAAAACATACCAAGTCGACCCGGCACACAGTTCGATTACATTTACCGTCAAGCACATGATGATCTCGAAAGTAAAAGGGGAGTTCAAAGATTTTCACGTCGAAGCGAGCGGGCAACCGGACGATCTCGCGAACGCACGCGTAAACGTGACGATTAAAGCAGCATCGATCGATACGAATAACAGCGACCGCGATAACCATTTGCGGTCTGGCGACTTCTTCGATGCGCAGCAGCATGAGGACATCGTCTTTGAATCAACATCGTTTCGCTCAAAAGGCGGCGGCGAGTTCGAATTGACAGGGAATTTGACGATTCGCGGCACGACCCGTGAAGAGACGTTCGACGTTGAATACGAGGGAAGTGTAAAAGATCCTTGGGGCAACATGAAGCACGCTTTCACCGGGGACGGGTCGATCAACCGGGAAGATTACGGATTGACGTGGAACCAGGCGCTCGAAGCGGGCGGCGTCCTCGTCGATAAAAAAGTGAAGTTTGACTTTGAGCTCCAGTTCACGGAGTCGGAGGCATAAAAAAAGTCGCTCTCGCGAGCGACTTTTTACTGTTCGTAGGCCAATTTCTTTTGTAAGCTCTCTTCGCTGAACACCCAACCGGTGAACGAAGACAACACTTCGTTTGACACTTCATCGACGATGACGACGGCGACGAACGGATAAATGTCTTTCGAAAAGTAGCGCAAGTTCGTGAAGCGATATTCAATCATGCCATTGTGGCGTGTGACCGTATACGTGTGAATCTTCGAAAACTCAAGGAACGATTGAAGATCCGCATTTTTACGGGCCTCCACGAAGTGAAGGTCATCTTCCCCAGGCATCGGCTTGTCACGGAAACGACCACATTCGATGACCGTCCCTTTTTTTACTTTGACTGCTCCTAAACCGTTGCGGAATCGAACGGCGACGTGCCAGTCATCCCAGCCGATACCCGGCGAGATGAACAGTTCGTGGGCGCCGGCGAAGTGACGGGCGACCGTGGCGAGGGCGCGATTACGCAATTTGAACTGGACGGCGTAATAGCTGATGACGAGCGCAATGAGCAGTGCAAAAATCGGGACAGTCGCCCCTGTGATAAGCCATAATACATATGCGCCGTAATAGGCAGAGAACAAATACGGATCGAACGTCCCGATGACGCCCCAGCCAATCCATTTCTTCGAAAATGGTTGGAGGGCTTGCGTCCCGTAGGCGTTGAACAAGTCGACCGTGACGTGCAACAGCACGGCGATTTGTGCCATGACCCATAATGAGGCAGGGTTGACGCCAAGCGCGAGTCCGATGACAGCGCTGACGATAATCGGCCAGGCGAGGAGTGCGGTGATTCCGTGTGAACGACCGCGGTGCTGGCGTAAATACGTGCTATTTCCTTTTAGTTTGAAGATCGTGTCAAAGTCCGGAGCATGCGAGCCGACGAGAGCCGTCGCTGTCATGGCTAGAAACATTTGTGCGTCGCCTGACACCTCTGGGCTGAGGGTCGCGATTGCACTTAAACCAAGTCCCATCCCAATGTGAGTAGCAGTATCCAATGTGCTTCAGCACCTCCATAAGTAGAAAAAACGGCGTTATTTAATCCATTTCATCATACAATATTTTTAAAACGAGGGGAAACGAAATGCTCGATGTTGATAAATTGTTCACAAATTATAATATTCAAGAATTTAACACAAATTTAGTGACGTGGTTCAATCGCGAAAAGCGAGATTTGCCGTGGCGTCACGGGAAAAATCCGTATCGCGTCTGGGTGAGTGAGGTCATGCTCCAACAGACGCGCGTCGATACCGTCATCCCATACTATAACCGTTTCATGGATCGCTTCCCGACGATTGAGGCATTGGCAGCGGCCGAACCCGATGAGGTCGTCAAATATTGGGAAGGACTCGGTTATTACTCACGGGTCCGAAACCTTCATCAAGCCGTCCGGGAAGTCGTTGCTGTGTACGACGGCATCGTCCCCGAAGAAAAAGAGCGGTTCGAAAAACTGAAAGGCGTCGGACCGTATACGACCGGGGCCGTGCTCTCGATCGCCTACAATCAGCCGGAACCAGCCGTCGATGGCAACGTCATGCGCGTCATGTCCCGTCAATTCGGGATTTATGACGACATCGCCATCCCAAAAACGCGGAAGTTGTTTGAGCAAGTCGTGCGTCGACTGATGGACCCGGCGCATGCCTCGGACTTTAACGAAGGCATCATGGAACTCGGGGCGACGGTATGTACGCCGAAAAACCCGATGTGTTCGCTTTGCCCCGTTCAAGACGATTGTTATGCTTATACCCATAACGTTCAAGATGAACTCCCGGTCAAGACGAAAAAAGGGGCGTCTCGGATTGAAATGTATGATGCGCTTTATTGTCGACAAGAGGGCCGCACGGCCTATATGAAGCGGCCGGAAACAGGTCTTCTCGCTGGAATGTGGCAATATCCGCTTACAGACCGGGGAACGGGGGAACAGTTAAACGGAACCTATGTTGGACAAGTGAAACATGTGTTTTCCCACATCGTCTGGTACATCGACTTATATGAAGTCGAGACGTTACCGGCAGGGGAATGGACTTGGCTCGACGAAGAGGCACGGGACGTGGTGACCGTATCGGTCGCCCAACAAAAATTAGAGCAGATGGCAGGTGCAAAAGATGAGACAGTTTGACGTACGAACGCCATATGACACATCCGTTGACACGCTTTGGACGCTGCTTCAAGATGCTTCGCTCTTATCAACACTGACATCGTTCCCGAAAGTGACGCTCCTTGGGGATGGGGCGTCGGTCGAGGGGAATCTCGTTCAATTGCGGGTGGGTGTCGGTCCAGTTTCATTACCGTGGAACAGTGCCATCACATTGACCGGGAATTACGCTTTTTGTGACCAAGGTGTGAAGTTGCCGTTTCCGTTCCGTCGCTTCAGCCATGTCCATCGGGTCGAACAAGTCGGAGGACAGGCTGTCATGGTCGATGAGGTCACATTCGATAGTTACGTACCGACCGTCCTTGTCGAATACTTCGTGCTTCGACCGATGTTCAAAGCGCGAGCCAAAGCATTCCAAAAAACACTAAATTCGTGAAAATAAGAGATTTCCTTTTTCATTGGTTCTGAAAGTCGCTATAATTAAATATGAGAATTGTATAGCATCATAGCGGAAAGGAGGAGCTTATGAGCTTATTTCCCAAAGCAGGTAGCAAGATCGAGATACAGAGCTACAAGCACAACGGAACTTTGCATCGCGTTTGGGAAGAAACGCTCGTCCTTCAGTCGTCAAAAACGGATATGATCGGATTCAATGACCGCATCATGGTCAGTGAGTCAGACGGCCGGCAATGGAGAACTCGTGAGCCGGCAATTTGCTACTTTTCATCTGAGTTTTGGTTCAATGTCATCTGCATGATTCGCGAAGATGGGATTTACTATTACTGTAATCTAGGTTCGCCGACAACGTTCGATGGGGCAGAGCGTGCCATCAAGTACATCGACTACGATTTGGACATCAAGGTGTTCCCGGATATGTCGTACACGATTTTAGATGAGGATGAATATGAGCGGCATCGTCGCGAGATGAATTATCCGAAAGCGATTGATCGAATCTTGAAACAGAACGTTCAAGAACTTATTAACTGGATTCGAGGACGGAAAGGGCCGTTCAACCCAACATTCGTCGATGAATGGTATCGCGAATACGAAGCACGTTACCGGAGATGATCGCTCATCTCCGCTTTTTTCTTGAAGGAGGAACTAATGGGTAGTATTAAACGTTATTTAAAGTTCGTTAAACCGTATAAAAAACAAATCGCGCTGACCATCTTCGTCGGGATTTTGAAATTCTCCATCCCGCTCGGGTTGCCGCTCCTTTATAAATATGTCATCGATAACTATTTGACGGAAGATGCTCCGGCTGCCGACTACACGGAGCTCGTCTGGCTGTTCAGCATCGTCTTCTTCGTCTTCCTCGTCTTAAAGCCACCGATTGAATACTTACGCCAATATTTGGCGCAATGGGCGGCGACGCGGATTTTGTTCGACGTCCGGAACCGATTGTTCGACCACGTCCAAAAGTTGTCGCTCCGCTACTATTCGAACAATAAGACGGGACAAATCATCTCGCGCATCATCAACGATGTCGAGCAGACGAAAGATTTCGTCATCACCGGTCTGATGAACATCTGGCTCGATATGGTCACGATTTTGATTGCCATCGCCATCATGTACACGATCGACCCGCAATTGACGCTCATCGCCGTCTTGCCGCTCCCGTTCTACGCCATCGCCGTCCGTTACTTCTATGGACGGTTGCGCCGGCTCACACGGGAACGCTCGGCCGCCCTTGCGGACCTTCAAGGTCATTTGACCGAACGCGTCAACGGGATGGCCGTCATCCGCAGCTTCGCCCTCGAACCGTATGAGAACAAAGCGTTCGAAGAACAAAACGGCGGTTTCTTAAAGGCTGCACTCCGCCATACGGGGTGGAACGCGAAGACGTACGTCGTCGTCTCGACGATCACCGATATCGCTCCAATCTTGATTTTCACGACGGCCTCATGGCTCGTCTTGCAAGGGGACGTCTCGCTCGGGACGCTCGTCGCGTTCATCGCCTATATCGACCGTCTCTATGCACCGCTCGGCCGTCTCGTCAACTCGGCGACGACGCTCACGCAGTCGGTCGCTTCGATGGACCGGGTCTTCGAGTTCCTCGATGAGCCGTATGACATCGAAGAAAAATCGAGTGCGTTCGTTCCCGTGAAAACGGCAGGCGACATCGAACTCGATCAGGTCAGCTTTGCGTACGAGAAAGACGGTACCCGCGCCCTCCGTGACGTCAACCTGCATATTCGCTCCGGGGAGCGGGTCGCGTTCGTCGGCATGTCTGGCGGCGGGAAATCGACGCTCGTCAGCCTGATTCCACGGTTTTATGACGTCACGTCAGGCAGCATTAAAATTGACGGTACCGACGTCCGCGATTTTAAACTGCGGGCCCTCCGTGACCAAATCGGGATGGTTATGCAAGACTCGGTCCTCTTCAGTGAATCGGTCGCGATGAATATTCGGATGGGGAATCCGGAAGCGAGTGACGAAGATGTGATCGCCGCCGCGAAAGCTGCCAACGCCCATGAGTTCATCTCAAACTTGCCGGACGGCTATAATACGCCGGTCGGGGAGAAAGGGGTTAAACTGTCAGGTGGGCAAAAGCAACGGCTCGCGATCGCCCGGGTCTTCTTGAAACATCCACCGATCATCATTCTCGACGAAGCGACGAGTGCGCTTGACCTTGAGAGTGAGGCGATGATTCAGGATTCGCTCGCGCGATTGACGAGAGGCAGAACGACGCTCATCGTCGCGCACCGATTGTCGACCATCACCGACGCCGATAAAATCGTCGTCGTCGATAACGGACAAATCATGGAGACCGGGACGCATGAAGAACTGATGCGTCGCCGCGGCGCCTATTACGATTTGTATATGATTCAAGATTTAGCAGTCGTCGAATGAGACGGGACCTCGAGGAAACTCGAGGTCTTTTTGTTTTCCGTGACAGTGAGACGGGAATGAAGAAACGACATGACAAAAGGGGGATGAACCAATGATGAACGGGGAAGGATTAATTACGGTAAAACCGCTAAAAGACGCGCTCGAGCTGACGTGGTCAGTCGAAGGGACGGTCCGGCTCACGCGGAACGGGAAGTATGTGTATGAAGGGACCGATCAACACTATGTCGATCACGAGACCGGTGTGGGAGAACAAGTCGCTTATCGCATCACGGACGAACAGGGGGAAGTGGCGAAAGTGTATACGGCCGCCGTCGACCCAACTGACGACTTGTACTGGAATCGTCATCTCACGTCGGCAGTCGTCGCCTCGAACGGCACCCATCTCCAATGGGACCCGATTGCTGACGTCGAAACGTATGCGATTTACCGGCAAGGACGACGCATTGCCGAAGTCGTCGGCCATGCTTATTTGGACGAGACGCCGCTCCATGAGCCAACAATGTATGAAGTGCGGGCGCTCCGCTCTGTGAAGCGAGATGAGAAACCGGGGACGAGTCTCATTCACGCCGTCGGCAAAGCGATGTCACTCGCCAAAGAATTGAAGACGGACACGAGACGGGACAAGGAATTGTACATCATGTATTTTCTCGTCAGTCCGATTCGACCTGATTTGGAGACGGTGGACCAGATTCAGCTTCGCGTCCAGACGTTCATCCGCCCGCCGATGATTAAAAACCCGAACTTGTTGTCGCCTCATCCGTATTTTGAAGGAGACGGTCGCCCTTATAACGTTCATGCGACCGACTATCGCACGCGGACGGAAGTGAAGGCCGAAGGGCTGAGTGATATTCCGATCGTCTCCATCAAAAAAGATGCGAATGTGACGCGTGGCTATACGAAACATCACCGTTTGACGGGTGAAGATATCGCCTCTGTCGACCAAGTGTATCTTGAAGATGTCGATATCGACCGCGGGCGGGCGGCGTATCGGTTGCAACATTCCGTTGGCAACCCGCTCGTTATCGCGCCGGACATCAAATATACGATCGTCGCGCAATTAAAGGACAATGCTACGTTCAAGCTGTCCGGAAGTCATACGCAATCGCCACATCATGAAGTGTATCTTCAAGTCGGTGATGCCCCATGGACGACGATTCACCGGGCGGACGACCTCGGTGTCAGTTTCATGGGCAATCCGATGCCGGAGTGCCACTGGACGTACTTGACCTGTATGGACTAAAAAAAAAAAACCGTCGACTCATCGAGTCGGCGGTTTTGGTTGTTGGTCGAGAAATCGGCTCCGTTCTTCCGGCGTCGGCAGTTTGCACGTCTGTTTTTGTCCGAACCACTGATAACGATGTTTAGCGATCACATCATAGCCGAAATCACGAATCGGTTTTGGGACGAACCTCACAAACCTGAGCCAACGCCACTTCCCATCCAATCCTTCAGCGATGCGGACCGCCGCGTCGGATTTAATGTACGGGACACCATCGCGAATCAACACGATGCTGTCGACCGAGTCGTTGATACGATGACGTTTACGTAAAGCTTGACCGGCCTCGCCTTGAAGCGAGGCGAAATGAAAGTTCCCCGTCGCGTCACGGTTCAAGATGAACTGGACGCTCGCGTCGCAAAAGTTACAGTCTCCATCAAATAATACAATGGCTGGCATACCACTCGCCTCCTTCACTCTTGCCTGTTTCCGTTCCGGTGTCACTTCAAACGTCATGCGGCGAGCTGGCGCACCGATTCCATCCTATATAACGAGACGTAGTAGAGGTAGGCACCGAGCGCTCCGAACAAGAAGATGTAGCCACTCATGAACACGGGTCCGATGAATGCTCCGACGACAATCCCGGCCGCGGCCACGAGTTTGGCCCCGTGGAATGTGAGTCCACCGAAAGCAAGGTACGAGGCGCGACGCTCCGGGTCGAGCAAATCGACTTGTTTCACTTGGCGGATCGGCGAGTACAGCAATTCGCCGACCGTGAAGACAACGGCCAAGACGGCGAGAATCAGGAACGAGTTCATCGACGTGATGGCAGCGTACGCCGTGATGTATAACGACAAGCCGATGAAGAAAACGTATTTCTCACGGTACCGTTTCACAAATGCAGTGACGGCGAACGTGATGGCGACGACGAGTAGTGTATTCTCGAGTTGCATGAACGCCATCATTCGGACACCATCGAACGGAACGCCGCCGATCGAGCGCTGTTGAAACGATTCCGCCAAATGAACACCGATATAGTTCGCCATATGGAACTCGGTCGAGAAGACGAGCATGCTGCCGAGCACGAATAACATCCAGCGTCGGTCATTGAGGGCAATCCGGTAGTTTTGAATCACGCCGACAATCGGATTGGCCGGCGTCGACCGATTGCCTTGATGAGAATCGACGAGATAGCGCTGTAAGACGATCGTCGTGATCGTCAAAACGAGCGTCATCCCGACGAACAAGCCGAAGCGGTAGTCACGATAGAAGGCACCACCAAGCATGACACCGCCGGCGATAGCCAAGTTGACGAGCCAATAATCATATACATAAATCGCTTTCCGATTCGATTCTTCCATCGAATCGATGACGATTGCCTCCAAGGCCGGATAGTTCAACCCGTTGGCGACCGCGTGACCGAAGTAGAGAATGGCCACGGCGAGTGCCCAATTGTTTGATGGGTGAATCGCCACCGTCATTCCGATGAAGCAAAGGATTTGAACGAGTTGGCCGATTTGTAAGACGTGCTTGCGATTGAAGCGATCCGAGAAGTACCCACCGAACAAGCCGGTGACATACCCGACGATGACGAATGACGTCATGATGATCCCGGCAGCGATTTTGCCGAGTTCTTCTGAAAAGTATAAAGCCATGAATGGAAAGATGGCCGAGCCGACGATGCGGATGAAAAAGCCGCAGACGAGTCGAAGCCGAACGTTGGTTGGAAAATCTTTGAATTTCATGTGAGCACCTCCTTGTCACTACTTTAAACGTGGACTACACTTGGTGAAAAGAGACAAAATATTTGGACATGTCCACATTTAGGGGGAAGGTCATGAATGCGAAACTAGTGGCGATTTATCGCCACACGATAGAGACGGGCAAAAGGGAAGTGACGTTGCGGGAAGCGGTTGAAGCGGTCGGCTATAGTGAGAAACAAGTGAAGCGTGATATCAAGGCATGGGAGGCGATGGGGTGGGTGACCTATCAAGCCGGCAAAGGGCGCGGCCATGAATCGATGCTTCGTTTTCAGTCGGACTTTGACGAGACGCTCCAGGCGTGGGTCGTAACCTCATTTTCTGAGGCTACGATGGCGCAGGCGGCCAAATGGTTGGAGTGGGATTGGCCACCCGCATTACGGGAACTGATCCAAGCGCGGATTTGGAGTCGATTCGGTTTCGAACAGACGGAAGAAGACCGATTCGTGTTCCCGCGTACCCGGACGCTTGAATCACTCGACCCGCTCGACATCCATATCGCGATGGAGGCGTCCTTGTCTCGGCACGTCTTCGATCGCCTCTTCGAATGGGATGGGACGACGGTCCAAACGTCCCTTGCCCATCATATCGAAGAAGTGACATTCGGATTTCGGTGTTATATCCGAAAAGGCGTCACATTCCACAACGGAATGACGTTAGCCGCCAAAGATGTCGTTTACTCGTTGAATCGATTATTGGCTCGCGGAAAACAAGTTTGGTTGTTCGCGCCAATCGAACGGGTCGAATCGCCGGCGCCTTACGTCATTGACATCCATACGAAAGCACATCGGGCCTACATCGAGCGCTTGCTTGCTCAAACACCGGCATCCATTACGTATGAAGGAGCAGAAGGGATTGTTGGGACGGGGCCTTTCAAATTGGAGAAACAATCTGACGACGTCGTGCGTTTACGGGCGTTCGAGCGCGGGTTGCGCCCGCGTCCGTCATTGGACGTGGTTGAGTTTGTCACGTTCTCGGAAGCAGATCACGCCAAATGGAGCGCGCGGGACGATCATAGCGTCGTGAAATGGATTGCCGAGGCCGGGGCTCGTTATCTCATGTTCAACTTACAGCACTCCTGGCTGAAAGAGGATATGGCGACGCGACGCGCGATTCAACGGGCGATCGATAAACAAGCGGTCGTCGATTTGGGGGGAGAACGTCATCAAGTGGCCCATGGTTTTTTCCCGGAGGCGAGTCGACCGGTGGCGGCACCAAAAGCAACGGGAAGTTCGCGCCGTCCACTGCGTCTATTGCATTTGCCGTTCGACGTTGCGACAGAAGACGCGATGCTTGTCGCGGAACAGTTGCGCGTAGCCGGCTTTATCGTTGAGACCGAGACGTATACGATTGCCTCGTTACTACAAGAGGAGACGCTGCGCCGTGCTGATTTGATTTTATGCGGGGAGATGATGAGCGAAGATCTCGATTTGGCGTTTCTCGCGTTTTTGACGAGTGAACTGTCACTCGTCGGCAAGTTAATCGCGCATGAAAAGGAGCTCCGGACGATGATGGACCGTTACCGTCAGACCGATATGAGTGCGTGGCCGTGGCTCCATCGTGATGTCGAGCGTTATTTGACAGAAGCAGCACTTGTTATTCCTCTGTATCACGTGGCCCGAGAGCGGCGATTCCCGAGCTTTCTAGGGGAAGTTCCAGTCGATGTGTTCGGCCACCCCCGCTACGACCAGCTGTGGATTCGGCCTTCGGTGTAAACGAAAAAGAGATGCCGCGGCATCTCCTTTTGCTTATAGTTGGGCGAACGCGCGATTCACAGCGGCAATCGTCTCTTCGATATCTTGTTCGGTATGCTCAGTCGTCAAGAACCAAGCCTCGTACTTCGAAGGGGCTAAATTGACACCGTTCTCGAGCATCAATTTGAAGAAACGTCCGAACACTTCACCGTCTGATTTTTCGGCGCCTTCGTAATCGGTCACAATCTCGTCCGTGAAGTAAACCGTAAGGGCACCTTTTAAACGGTTCAACGTGATGGTCACACCATGTGTTTCTGCGGCTTCACGAATCCCGGCCTCGAGCTCGGCACCGAGTGCGTCGAGCTTTTCGTAAACGCCGGGTTGCTCGAGAACCTCGAGACAAGCGAGACCCGTTGCCATCGACGCCGGGTTGCCGGCCATTGTTCCGGCCTGATAGGCTGGGCCGAGCGGAGCGACCGTCTCCATGATTTCAGCTTTACCGCCATAGGCACCAATCGGCAAGCCTCCGCCGATGATTTTCCCGAGTGCGGTCATATCCGGTTCAATCCCGTACACTTGCTGGGCGCTTCCGTACGTGAAACGGAACGCCGTGATGACTTCGTCGTAAATGACGAGTGCACCATGTTTATGGGTGATGTCATTGACGGCCTGGAGGAAGCCTGGTTTCGGCTCGACGATCCCGAAGTTCCCGACAATCGGTTCGACGAGGACGCAGGCGATTTGACTTCCCCATTCGCTCATCATGTCTCGGAACGCCTCGACGTCATTGAACGGCACGGTGATGACTTCTTTCGCCGTAGCTCGTGTGACGCCGGCTGAGTCTGGTGAGCCGAGCGTGGCCGGTCCACTGCCTGCCGCGATGAGCATCAAGTCCGAGTGACCGTGATAGCAACCGCTGAATTTGACGACGAGCTCACGACCGGTATAGGCGCGAGCGACACGAACGGTCGTCATGACCGCCTCGGTCCCTGAGTTGGTGAAACGGACTTTATCCATTGACGGGATGGCCGCCTTTAATTTTTTCGCGAACTCGACTTCAAGCGCGTGCGGTGTCCCGTAAAGGAGTCCTTTAGACGACGCCTCAATCAACGCTTTATGGATATGCGGATGGGCGTGGCCTGTGATAATCGGTCCGTACGCCGCCAAATAGTCGATATAGCGATTGCCGTCGACGTCATAGAAATAAGCGCCGTCTCCTCGTTCCATATAGACGGGTGCACCGCCGCCGACTGCCTTGAATGAGCGGGAAGGGCTATTGACCCCGCCGACGATGTGCGTCAAGGCGTCGGTATACAAAACGTCTGAATTGTTGCGTGTAGATGGTGTTGCCATATGTGTTGCCTCCTTTTACAAATTCGCACTTATTGTATCATAGCCGTCAACCGCATAAGCTCAACGTTTGACGACCGTTCAAGAAATCAGTACACTATTTATAAAGATTACTATGTAAGAAATAGGTTAATTCTAACTGACATTTCGCATGAATTTTATAGAAGAAATGAGGGATTGACGTGGGAAGCGAAATGCTTGACCATGCTGTTCAGTCGCTCCGAGAACATGGAGTCAGAATGACGCCTCAGCGCCAGGCCATTTTGGAGTACCTCGTCACGGAGCACAGTCACCCGACAGCGGATGACATTTATAAGGCACTTTCGGCGAGATTTCCGAACATGAGTGTCGCTACCGTCTACAATAACTTGCGCGTCTTTAAAGAAGTCGGACTCGTTCAAGAGATGAACTATGGGGACGCTTCGAGTCGCTTTGATTTTGTGACGTCGCGTCACTACCACATCATCTGTGATGCATGTGGGAAAGTTGTCGACTTCAACTATCCGGTCCTCGACGAGATCGAATCGGTCGCATCTCAATTGACAGGGTTCAAAGTCGATCGTCACCGTCTTGAAGTATACGGGACGTGCCCGGCTTGCCAAGCTGAACAAGCGCATAAACATTAAAAAAACATCCTCAGGCAGAGGATGTTTTTTTATTCGTGTGAATGGGTTTGACGCTTATTATATTTTTCATCGAACTCTTTACCTTCGAGCGATTGATCGATCGTGAGCGGTTCGTCGCAGTGCATACATAAGTCGACCCGGCCGAGCATCTTTGTCTGTTTCTCACAATTCGGGCAAGTGACGACGATGGCTTTCGTGGATGCCATCCCAATAATAAAGTAGAGCGCTGAACTCGATAACACCATCACGAAGCCGAGCAACATGAAAATAATCATCAGCCATGTGATGCTTTTCGCCAACAGGCCGAGATACATGACTCCGATTCCCGCAAAGACGAGCAACAACGCAAGGTTTCGAGCGCGGTTGATTTTATTCCCCCGTTTTTTCATTTCGTAATCCCTCCATGTCTGTCTTTACTATAGCTCATCTGCACGACCGTGAGAAGTTCATACAATCGCTGGCAGGAGAATTTTAAAAGAAGGCGAATCATTTTTGTATCAGATTATTGGGTGGACGATTGTGGTTCATCATTATAGAAAGAAGGTATCAAGGTGACTATGGAGTATGCGACGCGCACGATCTATTCGGAATATGCGGCCTTGAAGACAACGCTTGGCATCATTGAAGTGAAAAAGAAACGGCCGAGAGACCCTTTGACCGATCAATCGGACCGGCTATTGATTGTGATTGAAGCGAAAGAAGAACCGTTCTGGACAGTGAAACATTATCAGGTTGGGCAAGAAAAAATTATTCTTCATCTCGTAAGTGACTCGATGATGGATCGTTGGATTTTAATGAACGAGAATCGCCGGGCCATTCATTGGATTGAAGATGGGATGGTCTTGTTTGAACGAAATACGTTTTTATTAGACTTGCGACAACGCCTTCGTAATTTTTCGAATGATGAGCAACGTCTTCAACTGTCCCTTGCTTTTGCGAAGTTGTTGCGACGCTTTGAAGATGGACGAAGCTTATTTTTACAAGAGGAGCATCAAGATGCTTTCACCCAAATCCATCACGCCTTGACTCATTTGGCGCGGTTGTCGGTGTTGGAGTCCGGAATTCATCCGGAAATCATATTGTGGAAGCAAGTGCGCACCCTCGATTTGGAAATATATAAGTTACATGAAGAACTGGTGAGCGGACAAGAATCGCTGGAACAGCGGATTCATTTGGTAATCATCGGCATTGAACATTTGATTCAATCGAAAGTGTTGCCCGGCACTCTTCTTCTATTACAAACGATGCAACAACGGGATGAACCGTGGCCGTTCTCAGAATTGATGGAGCATCCGAACTTGCAAGCATTGAAAGTCGACCTGGGGAGCATCGTCGGCTTCCTCGTTCGAAAAGGATATGTCCGGTCGGTCGCCCGGCCGACAAAAGGCGTCGGTGTCGAAGCAATCGCTTATGAAATCGCCTGACTACTATAGAAGCGAATGGAGTAGCTGATTTAGATGAAAATGATGAAGTTTATATTAGGCAGTGTGTTTATTGTGTTTGTGGCTTGGGTCATATCAGTTTTCATAGGATTGTTCATGATGGACGATCCGGTTGCCGGGGCACGTCCGATTGTATGGACGATTTGGTATGGAGTGGCGTTAGTAATTGTCATTATGGCGCTATATGACTTCTCACCGTTGAAAAAAGGTCATCTCAAGCGAATCACTTTAATTGGAACGGTGCTCGGGATCGTCTTCTTTGGTTCGGTGAAAGGCTATTATGTGTATACAGAAAGTTTACGGATTGAAGAACGGGGCGTCGAGTTGATGGACTATCAGCCTTTTAAGGAAAAATCAGATTTAGCGGAGCTGGATGGCGAATCTTCGTTTAAACTAGACTCGAAGTTGCCGCGTCTCGATGGCGCGACAGCCCTTTATCCACTTTATGCGTCTTTCGTCGAGGCGGTC